>NZ_JAJCHF010000039.1:0-7173 GCF_020554365.1 Streptococcus sp. 210928-DFI.4.42 | reverse complement strand
CAAGTCGACGAACAAGGTCACTGGACAGGTGATGATGCTACAACTGGTAAAGTTGCTGAAAAAGATAAGAACGTAACATATGTCTACCAATTGAAACAACCTAAGGGTAATGTCTACGTACACTATGTTGACGTTAATGGTAACAAGATTAAAGACGATGTCACTGACGAAAAAGATCAACCAGTTGATAAAGACTACGATACAGTAGTAGACAACCGTCCAAAAGAAATTGAATTCCAAGGTAAGACATACGAATTAGTACCAGCTGGTAACTACCCAGTAGGTCAAGTCGACGAACAAGGTCACTGGACAGGTGATGATGCTACAACTGGTAAAGTTGTTGAAGGTGATAAGAATGTCACTTACGTCTACAAATTGAAAGAAGATCCAACGAAACCTAAAGAAGGTGACGTCATCATCACTTATGTAGACGAAAAAGGTAAAGAAATTCAAAAACCTCGTCAAGATACACCAAACTCACCATATGACACACCATATAACACAACTGAGGAAGGTGAAAAACCTAATACTATCAAGACTCCAGACGGTAAGACATACAAGATCGTACCGAAAGGTGACTACCCAGTAGGTAAAGTTGATGGCGATGGACACTTGGAATCATCTGATCCAATTAAAGGTAAAGTTGATAAACCACGTTCAATCATCACTTACGTTTACAAAGAAGTGAAGGAAGAACCAACTCAACCTAAGGGTAGCGTATACGTACACTACAAAGATACTGAAGGTAATACCATTAAAGAATCAGTAACAGATGAGTTAGACCAACCAGTAGGTAAAGACTACAACACTGTTGAAGACAACCGTCCACAATACATTAGATTCGAAGGTAAAACTTACGAAATCGTACCAGTCGGAAACTACACAGTTGGTAAAGTAGATACTCAAGGTCACCTTGAATCAACAGACCCAACAACTGGTAAAGTGGTTGAAGGACGTAAAGACGTTACTTACATCTACAAACTTGTCGAAGAACCTGTACAACCTAAGGGTAATGTATACGTTCACTATGTAGATGAAAATGGTAACACGATCAAGACTTCAGTAGTGGATGAAAAAGACCAACCAGTAGGTAAAGACTACGATACAGTTGTGGATAACCGTCCTAAGACAATCACAACTGCAGATGGTAAAGTCTATGAATTGGTACCACAAGGTAACTACCCAGTAGGTAACGTTGACGGTGAAGGTCACTTGACAACAACTGACCCAACAACTGGTAAAGTTATCGAAGGTGATAAGAATGTTACTTATGTTTACAAACTTGTGAAGACTCCAAACGTTCCAACACCAAACACTCCAGTGCCACCAACTCCAACACCAAATACTCCGGTGCCACCAACTCCAACACCAAATACTCCGGTAGATCCAACACCTAATACACCAGTGAACCCAGTTCCTGAGCAACCAGTTAAACCAGCTCCAGCTCTTGAACAACTTCCAAATACTGGTGAAACAGGATCTGTAGCTTCAGCTCTTCTTGGAGCAGTTGCAGGGGTTGCAGGGGTTGCAGCACTTGGAAGCCGCAAAAAAGAAGATGAAAAATAATCTTCTACCCTAATTTGATTCGGTCATTTCAGGTATGTGGGAAATGAAAAAGGATCCAAAAAGAGAACCTCCGGGTTCTCTTTTTGTGTGCTGTTTTTTATGTTAAAAACTAGTCTTAATTAGTTACTTTTGGGGAAAATTAGTGTATAATAACTCGATATCTTATTTTTAAGGAGCGGACATGTTTTTTAAACGTTCGAAGGGTGATTTTCGCGAAACGGAGCGAATCACACGTTATAAATTAATCAAATCAGGAAAGAATTGGGTACGGGCATCTGTCTCACGGTTAGGCCTATTTCGTGTCCTGCGAGGTGGTGTAGATGAAAATATCGTGGTTCAATATGAAGCATCATCACACTCTATGCCTGCTGATCTGGTCAAAGGGATGGTTGTGCTAGGGGCGCTGGCTGGAGCGACAACGGTTGCCAATCCAGTATTTGCTGAGGAAAATGAAATGAATGTGACTGTTGGATCAGAAATCAGCCCGTCGACCGGTGTAGCGGGTTCGGATAGTCTTGTCTTGGGGACGACGTCAAACTCAGATTCTGTGTCAGCCAGTCAATCTATAAGTGAATCTATCTCATTTTCAGAGTCAGCTAGTGACAGCCTTTCTCTGTCTCAATCGGTGTCTTTGAGTGAATCTCATCTTGTCAGTGGTTCAGCGAGTCCGTCTACTTCAGAAATTGCTAGTAGCACTCTCTCAGAGAATAATACTATTCATGTAGCTACTTCTGAAACGAGTGAGAAAGTAGCAGAGGCTCAGACAACTCACTCGGAGGAGCAGGTGAAGCGTCTGCAGGTCTTGGCTTTGGATTTATACACTTATCGTGCACAGGCTCTGGAAATCCCTGGGACAGAATCTGCTATTGAAAATGGAGATCTGGCTTTAGAAGCTATTCGTACAGGCTTGTCCAATCCCGCAATTCAAATCGATGCCTTAGAAAGTCAAGCAAAGAGTGCTCGCAATCGCTTGGTCAATGCGGTGCTTCGTGCGACATCTGGTCAGCGTGATCCGCGTAACGGGAACCGTATTGACACAGATACCAGTCTCCGTGCGCCTCAGTATAATTTAGGGCTAGCCAATAATGCCTTGATTTCTGTGTATAACTCTGATTACATCAATCAGGTTTATAATGTTGTTGAAACCAATCCTACACGAAATAATATTAAGAGCATTGGCTACGCTTCTGGTAGCGATCGTGTGAATGGCATTTATGTTCCGCAAACATCGGCCTTGAAAAATAGTGCAGCTGTTTTTAATATCGTGGGGACTGTTGGGCAGACAGAGGTCGTAACGCCTGGGAACATTTATAATCTTTCTTTTGTAGTGACTAATACGGCTAAGCAGTCAGTGACACGTACGCTTCGTATTCAGGTTTTGCCACAAAATGATGGCATTCGAAACCCGATTACGGCTGTGACGACAGCGACTTTTGTCAATGATACTACTAACTTGGCCCAGGCTGAAAAAGAGAAGATTTGGGAAGCGTTTAAGACTGCTAACCCCAATATTGCCACTTCAAAGGACTTTAAATCTTATTCGGTTTCATCATCTGGTGTGGTGACTATTACTTATAAAGATAACACCACAAATGATGTGACTGCTCCTGTTAAGCGCCTAGCAGCACCGATGGTTGAGACTCGCTTACTAGAGAAAGCCTATACTCAGACACCTGTAACGGTGACGGGGGCTGAGCCAGGGTCTGCTGTTGTTTTGTACAATAATGATGATGAAATCGGAACAGCAGTGGCGGATGCGTCTGGACAAGCGATCGTAACACCGAATGTTCCCTTACAGACGGGTGGAGTAACAGCTAAAGCACGGATCATGTATGGTGATCACGCGGTTTATTCTGATGCCAGTAATATGGTTGCTGTAACAGATGCCACACGTCCTGAAGTGACGGCTAAGTTAACTGTCAATGGTGTGGAACCGAAATCAACCCCTCTTGAGGGTGGTGGGAAGAATTATACCATTTATGCTGGTGATGATGCAGTTGTGACTTTTACAGCTACTGATGACAGTGGCAAGTTGAAAGAAATGAAAGTCGTTGCACGAGCAGATTTGAACGACAATGCCTTGAACGGCAATTTCTTTGGTAGTAGCCAGTATGGGACAGGTGATATTGCTCCTATCACGGGAGATATTACGGCTACCAGTGCAAACCCTGCAACCATCACAACGACCATTCATTTGAAGGATGATCTTTACCATACCTACCGAAATACATGGCAACGCAACGTCGCGGCTATTGACAATGCCTCCAATATGAACCGTCCAAACGGTTTGGGTGAGATTCGGATTACCCAGGGGCGTCTCGCTGATCGTACGCCAGGTGTGGCGCCGACAAGCACTATTCAGGTGACGAGTCTAACTGCATTGACAGATGCAGATAAGAGCAAGGTGATTGCTGCTGTATCGGCAGTCAACCCAGAGGTGGCCAACCGGATTAAGTCCTATACGGTTAATAGTGATGGTACAGTCACCATTACTTATAAAGATAGTACGACCAATGTTGTAGCGGTGAAACTGTCAGATAGCGATCACAGTCAGTCTGTATCAAACAGTCAGAGTGCGTCTACGAAGACTTCGCAATCGATCAGTCAGTCTTTAAGTACGAAGCAATCACAGAGCGTATCGGCTCAGCAGAGCGTTTCATTAAGCCAGTCACTGAGTTCGGTCCGCTCGCAAAGTTTGTCAGTTTCATTGAGCCAATCAGCGTCGGCAAGTGTTTCAGCTCAAGCAAGTCTATCTCGCAGTCAATCGTTGAGCAAGGAGATTTCTCAATCTCAATCCGCTTCAACGAGTCAATCTGTATCGACAAGAAAATCTGAATCTGAGAAGGTTTCTGAATCAGCTTCTGCAAGTGTCAGTGCCTTGCAGTCTGCTTCGGTATCAGCAAGTGTATCCAAAGTGGTTAGCCAGTCTGTCTCAAGTTCGACATCCGCTTTAACGAGCGCCTCTGTTTCAGTGAGTCAGTCAGTATCAGCATCGCTTTCACAGTCGGTATCAGAGTCACTAAGTCAATCGACTCGCGAGTCGGCTTCAAAATCAGTGAGTCAATCGCAGTCTGAGTCTGCATCAGTATCTTTGAGTGAGTCCGCTAGAAAATCAGCATCGTTGAGCACTTCCGTATTAGAGAGTCAATCAGCCTCAACTTCGGTGTCGGTTTCAACATCTGAGTCGGTGTCGACTTCCGAATCAGTATCTGCATCTGAGTCAGTATCGACTTCCGAGTCAGTATCTGCATCTGAGTCAGTCTCAACATCTGAATCAGTGTCAACATCTGAATCAGTTTCAACGTCCGAATCAGTGTCAGCGTCTGAGTCGGTATCAGCGTCTGAGTCGGTATCAACATCCGAATCTGCATCTACATCCGAATCAGTATCAACATCCAAATCAGTCTCTACGTCTGAATCATTGTCAGCGTCTGAATCAGTTTCAACGTCCGAATCAGTCTCGGCGTCAGAGTCAGTTTCAACGTCTGAATCAGTGTCGACATCAGAATCGGTTTCTGTATCTGAATCAGTGTCTACTTCGGAATCAGCCTCTGCATCAGAGTCAGTTTCAGCGTCAGAATCAATCTCGAAATCTGAGTCAGTGTCTATTTCTGAATCAGTCTCGACGTCAGAGTCAGTTTCAACATCTGAATTAGTATCAACATCCGAGTCAGTTTCAGCGTCGGAATCTGTATCAACGTCGGAATCTGTATCAGCATCGGAGTCAGCATCAGCTTCTGAATCGGTCTCAGCGTCCGAGTCAGCATCTACATCAGAATCGGCCTCAACATCAGAGTCAGTCTCAGCGTCTGAGTCAGTATCTACGTCAGAATCGGCATCAGAATCAGCCTCAGCGTCAGAATCAGTATCGACATCTGAGTCAGTTTCAGTCTCTGAATCGGTATCGACGTCAGAATCGGTTTCTGTATCAGAATCAGTGTCTACTTCTGAATCTGTTTCGACTTCCGAATCATTGTCAACATCAGAATCAGTTTCGACATCAGAGTCTGAATCAACATCCGAATCAGTGTCAACGTCTGAGTCAGCCTCTGCTTCTGAATCAGTTTCAACGTCTGAGTCGGTATCAGCGTCTGAATCAGTTTCAACGTCCGAGTCAGTGTCAGCGTCTGAATCAGTGTCAACGTCTGAATCAGTGTCGACATCAGAATCGGCATCAACATCCGAGTCAGTCTCAGCGTCTGAATCGGTATCGGCGTCAGAGTCAGCGTCAGCCTCAGAATCAGTTTCAGCGTCTGAGTCAGCATCAACGTCTGAGTCGGTTTCAACGTCTGAGTCAGCCTCGACGTCTGAGTCAGTTTCAGCCTCTGAATCGGCATCAACATCCGAGTCAGTCTCAGCTTCAGAATCAGTCTCAGCATCTGAGTCTGTATCTGAATCAGCATCAACATCTGAGTCGGTTTCAACGTCCGAGTCAGCATCTGCTTCAGAATTAGTATCGACCTCTGAGTCAGTTTCAACGTCTGAATCAGTATCAACCTCTGAATCGGTGTCTACGTCCGAGTCAGTCTCAACATCTGAGTCAGCATCTACATCAGAATCTGTATCAACGTCCGAGTCAGTTTCAACATCCGAATCAGTGTCAACATCCGAGTCGGTATCGACATCAGAATCGGCATCAACATCCGAATCAGCTTCTGCGTCTGAGTCAGTTTCAACATCCGAATCTGCATCTGCTTCTGAATCACTCTCGATATCAGAGTCAGCATCTACATCAGAATCAGTCTCAACCTCTGAATCTGTATCAACATCCGAATCAGTTTCTACCTCTGAGTCAGTATCTACGTCTGAATCAATCTCGACCTCTGAATCATTGTCAGCATCAACATCTGAGTCGGTCTCAACCTCTGAATCAGTATCGACATCCGAGTCATTGTCCGCGTCCGAGTCAGTTTCAACTTCTGAATCGGTGTCAACATCAGAATCATTCTCAGTCTCTGAATCAGCCTCTGCGTCCGAGTCAGCGTCAACATCCGAATCAGTGTCTACGTCTGAATCGGTGTCAACATCAGAATCAGTTTCTGCATCAGAATCAGTATCAACATCCGAATCAATTTCAGCCTCTGAATCAGTTTCAACGTCAGAATCAGTGTCAACCTCAGAATCGGCATCTGTATCCGAATCGGTTTCTACGTCAGAATCGGCATCTGTATCCGAATCGGTTTCTACGTCAGAATCAGCATCAACATCAGAATCAGCGTCAATATCAGAATCGGTTTCGGCGTCCGAGTCAGCGTCAACATCTGAATCAGTGTCAACGTCAGAATCAGTATCAGTGTCCGAATCAGCTTCAACCTCAGTAAGCCAATCAGGGTCAGCATCTGAATCAGCTTCAACCTCAGTAAGCCAATCAGTGTCAGCATCTGAATCAGCTTCAACCTCAGTAAGCCAATCAGTGTCAGCATCTGAATCAGCTTCAACCTCAGTAAGTAAATCGGTTTCTACGTCTGAATCGGTGTCTACATCCGAATCAGTATCAGCGTCTGATTCAGAATCAGCGTCCGAATCAGTATCGACATCTGAGTCAGTGTCAACGTCCGAATCAGTATCGACATCTGAGTCAGTGTCAACGTCCGAATCGGTTTCTGT
>NZ_JAJCHF010000038.1:0-7657 GCF_020554365.1 Streptococcus sp. 210928-DFI.4.42 | reverse complement strand
TGCGGAGGTGGGACGACGAAATCGAATTCTAACGAATTACCAATTTCTGTCCCACGCTCTAAATTTATTTCTTATTGCTCCACAGCTTGAGCAGCCGTAATCAAGGTTAATTTATAGACGTCATCTGCATTACATCCACGAGAGAGGTCATTGACTGGTTTGTTCAACCCTTGCAATACTGGACCTACCGCTGCAAAGCCACCAAGACGTTCTGCCATCTTGTATCCAATGTTACCTGCTTCAATACCAGGGAAGATAAAGACATTGGCTTGACCTGCTACCTTGCTTCCTGGAGCCTTCAAGGCTGCAGTCGCAGGGACAAAGGCTGCGTCAAATTGCAATTCCCCGTCAATTTCAAGGTCTGGACGAAGTTCATGAGCAAGCTTAGTCGCTTCGACAACCTTATCAACACTTTCACCGAAACCAGATCCTTTTGTTGAATAGCTCAACATAGCAATTTTTGGATCAATGCCAAACATCTTGGCGGTAATAGCTGAGTTGATGGCAATTTCGGCTAATCCTTCAGCATCTGGATTGATATTGATGGCACAGTCCCCAAACAAGTAGCGTTCAGATCCACGAACCATAAGGAAAGCCCCTGAAGTCCGTTTTACATTTGGACGAGTTTTGATAATTTGAAGAGCCGGACGAACAGTTGCGGCTGTTGAGTGAATCGCACCAGATACCATCCCATCAACAATTCCCATGTGCACCAACATGACACCAAAATAGTTAACGTCGTCTTTCAAAACTTGACGCGCTTCTTCTTCTGTCATTTTGCCCTTACGACGTTCTACTAAGGAAGCTACCATTTCTTCAAAACCTGGATAAGAATGAGGATCGATGACTTCATATCCATCCAAAACCCCTTCGATTTCAAGATAAATCCGAATTTTATCTGGATTACCAAGCAAGACAGGGGTTACTTCTGTCTCGTTCACAATGCGTTTTGTCGCTTGGAGGATACGAGGTTCTTCACCTTCTGGTAATACAATACGTGCATTCTTACCAACGAGGTTGGCTTTGAGATTTTCGAAAACTTCCATGAGTTTTACTCCTTTTAATAATTAATAACTAGTTTGAAGCTGTGTTAATACAGCTTGGAAATCTGGAGGCAGTGGACTTTCTATGACCAATTCTTCCTCTAGAAATGGATGATAATAGGATAGACGATGACAATGAAGGGCTTGGCGCTCAATGCCGTCTTCTAAACTGCCGCCATAGAGATCATCTCCCAAGAGCGGAAAACCAATATGGGAAAAATGAACGCGGATCTGGTGGGTTCGACCTGTGTGTAACTGAATATCCACTAGGTGAATATCACCAAAAGATTGAACAACCTGGTAGCTTGTATGAGCATACTTGCCACCTTTAGCTACCTTTCGGGTGATAATTGAATCTTCATCACGCGCAATCGGAGCAATAATTTCTCCGACAGGATCAAGCTTCCCAGATCCCTTGACCAAGGCGTAATAGCGTTTCTGAATCGTTTTGGCTTGCAATTGCTTATCTAAACGGGCATGAGCATAGCCATGTTTGGCAAAGAGCATAACGCCACTAGTATCCTTATCCAGGCGAGTGACTATGTGGACCTGCTGGTTCTCATAGCCCTGCTTCACATAATAGCCTTTTACAAAATTTGCCAAGGTATTGGAATGAATCGCACTTGGAATCGAGGCGATGCCAAAAGGTTTGTTTAAGACCAAAAAATGATCATCTTCAAACAAAATATCCAAAGGTCGATCCATAGGTTTTAGGGTTTCAAAGCCTTCTTCTGCTGGAATGTCTATGACCAAGCGATCCCCAATATCCAACAAATAAATCGCATTCTCCGGACGTCCATTGACAAGGATCTGGCCACCACGAAACTTAATCTTTGCTAAGAGCCCCTTAGAAACCTCATGCTTTTTCAGAAAGGTCTTAACCTTGACATGCTCATCGACAATGAATTCAAATCTCATTCTCCGTCATCTCCGATAAAGGCATCCTTGACCCGATTCCAGAAACTGGTGTGACTGGAACTTGCCACAAAATTAATCTTATGGTTGTCAATCTGATACTCTACCTTTCCAATATTGCGGTAAGAATAGGTTGAATTATCGACAGAGATAATGTGGAAGCCAGGTCTCGTCGGTGTAATCTCAATCTTATCCTTTTTAGGGACAATGACAGAAGAACCCAAGGTACGATAAACACGGTTGTTGAGACTAGCAATTTCAGCAATCTGCAAGGCTTCGATAGTCGGGTGAAGAACTGCTCCTCCCAAGGATTTATTGTAGGCCGTACTTCCTGTAGGAGTCGAAACGGTGATCCCGTCTCCTCTGAAGCGCTCAAAATCCACCCCATTTATCGTGAGATCGGCAACCATGGTCCGGTCGCTTCTCTTAATCGTTGCTTCGTTCAAAGCCCTCATGGTACGGGTTTCCCCATTTTCGAAAGTAATCTTGACATTCAAAATAGGGTAAGAAACCTTAGCTCCAGTATCATATTTTAAGTTCTCAACCAGCTTATCGATTTCACTGTCTAAGTAATCTGTATAGAATCCTAAGTGTCCGGTATGGACGCCAACAAATCGCACCCGATCCAACTGGTGTTCATACTTGTGAAAGGCCGATAGCAACATCCCATCGCCACCAATTGAAATCACAATATCCGGGTGCTTCTCCGTCAAAATAAAATTATTTTTCCGAAGCTTGTAGCGCAACTGCTGAAAAACCTCTTCACTTTGACGCTTGCGATTGCGAATAATGGATACTTTTTTACCTGTAGTCTTCATCTGTGTCATCACTATTTCCAACGCCATCATTTAACTTACGATGAAGTGGATCAAACAGGGCTTGAGCCTCCTGAATCGCATCCCGAATTGCCCCCATCTCTTCATCCAAGAGATAGGCCAGGTTTGCTGTCGTCTCTAAGCGTTTTTTGATCTCGTCTGGAAAGTCTCCTTTATATTTATAATTGAGCGAGTGTTCAATGGTTGCCCAAAAATTCATGGACAAAGTCCGAATTTGAATCTCTGCTAAGATCGTTTCATTTCCATCAATGGTATCGACCGGGTACTCGACCACAACGTGGTAACTCCGGTAGCCACTTGATTTCTTATGGCGGATGTAGTCTCGCTCTTGGACCACGTGCATATCCTGCCGTTGTCTCAGAACCTCTAGGATCTCTTCGACGTCATCTACGAACTGGACCATGATGCGAAGACCAGCAATATCTTGCATATCCTGAGCCAAATTTTCTTCAGAAATATTTCTTCGGATCATCTTTTCGCGGATGCTCTCAATCGGCTTGACCCGTCCTGTGACAAACTCAATTGGAGAATGCTTTTGTTGCTTACGATATTGCTTACGAATCCCACGCAGTTTGATTTTTAATTCCCCAACTGCTTGGATATAAGGATCTAAGAAGTTTTCCCAATCAATTGCCATCCTACCACCTTGTAATCTGAACCATTTTTGTATACAATAAACACATCTCTTATTATATCATGAATCGCTTTCGAAAAAAAGCAAAGGACTACAAAATGAACCATTTAGAAATTGAATACAAAACCTTGCTAGATAAGGAGGAATACCAATCCCTCCTTCCACTTTTTGCTGATACAGAATTGGTTGTCCAAACCAATCACTATATCGATACACCCGACCAGCTCATCCGTAAGGAAAAAATGGCCTTGCGGGTGCGTACTTTCACAGATCAGGCTGAATTGACTCTCAAGGTCCCTGAAGCAGTTGGCCATTTCGAGTACAATCAAGACCTCAGCCCAGAAGAAACCGAAGCGATCCTTCAACACCAACAGTTTCCTGACGGGGAAATCAAAAACCTCTTGATATCTAAAGAAATCCCTGTTGAGCAACTCGCTGTCTGGGGAAGCCTAACAACAGAACGCTTCGAAAAAGAAACAGCTGCAGGATTGGTGGCACTAGACCACAGTCTCTATTTAGACACTGAAGATTATGAATTAGAAATCGAGGTCGAAACTGCTGAGCAGGAAGAAAATTTCCATCAGTTCATCAAAGAGCATGGAATCGTCTACAAATCTGCAAAAAATAAAATCGCCAGATTGGCGGAAAGATTGTAAAATAGCTGAAATTATCGCAAATTTTTGCTAAAATAGTGCTAAGATCAAAAATCTAAATGAGGTTGGAATCACATGTCAGATAAAAAAAATATGAAGCTCTTCTCTCTCAATTCAAATCCAGAGATTGCGCAAAAAATCGCGGATCATGCTGGGGTTCCACTTGGGAAAATTTCATCCCGTCAATTCTCAGATGGTGAAATCCAAGTCAATATTGAGGAAAGTGTTCGTGGATATGATATTTATATCATTCAATCAACCAGTTTCCCTGTCAACAATCATTTGATGGAACTGTTAATTATGGTAGATGCTTGCCAACGGGCCAGCGCAAATACTGTCAATGTGGTCATGCCTTACTTCGGTTATGCCCGCCAAGACCGGACTGCTGCTCCTCGTGAACCAATCACTGCTAAACTCGTCGCAAACATGTTGGTCAAAGCTGGGGTGGATCGCGTCGTCACACTGGATCTCCATGCAGTGCAAGTTCAAGGTTTCTTCGATATTGCCGTAGATAACCTCTTTACCATTCCACTTTTTGCAGAGCTCTACATCAACAAAGGTCTAACTGGTCCTGATGTTGTAGTCGTCAGCCCTAAAAACTCAGGTGTTAAACGGGCTCGTAGTTTAGCTGAATATCTTGATGCACCGATTGCGATCATTGATTACGAGCAAGATGATGCAAACCGTGATTATGGCTATATTATCGGGGATGTCAAAGATAAGAAAGCGATCTTGATTGACGATATCCTCAATACTGGTAAGACATTCTCAGAAGCTGCGAAAATCGTCGAACGCGAAGGTGCTACTGAAATTTATGCTGTATCAAGCCATGGTTTATTTGTAAAAGGAGCTGTTGAATTATTAGACCAAGCTCCGATCAAAGAAATCTTAGTAACCGATTCTGTTGCTCCAAATGGACCAACACCAAAAAATATTAACTATCTGACAGCTAGCGAACTGATCGCTGAAGCTATTGTTCGCATTCAAGAAAGAAAACCTGTTAGTCCTCTATTTGCCTACCACAAGAAATAAGGTCTTAATGTGATATATTTTGATAATGCCGCAACAACTCCCCTTCTACCTGAAGTCATTGATAAAATGTCTGAAACTATGAAGACCACTTTTGGAAATCCATCGAGCCTTCATGCTCATGGACGGATGGCTAGTAAACTCCTCCGAGAATCTCGCGAGCAGATTGCTCAGTCTCTCCATACTCTTCCAAATCGTATTTTCTTCACTTCAGGTGGATCAGAAAGTAATAATACCGTTATAAAAGGCTACTGCTTGAAACACCAAGCAGATGGCAAACACATCATTACGACCGCTTTGGAACACCATGCGGTTCTCGAACCCATCGAATACCTTGTAGAACGTTTCGGATTTGAAGTTACGATCGTCCAACCAAGAGATGGACGCATTCAGGCTAGTGATATCAAGGCTGCACTTAGACCGGATACCATTCTTGTCTCTACCATGTTTGCCAATAACGAGACAGGCGATCTTCTACCGATTAAAGAAATCGGAGAATTCTTAAAAGATCATCCAGCTGCCTTTCACGTTGATGCGGTCCAAGCAATCGGAAAGGTCCCTGTCTATCCCGAAGAGTTGGGAATTGATTTTCTCAGTGCTTCTGCCCACAAATTCCACGGACCAAAGGGAGTCGGCTTCCTTTATGCAGCCGTCCCAGATTTTGATAATCTCATCCATGGTGGGGATCAGGAAAGTAAGATGAGAGCCAGCACGGAAAATCTTATTTCTATTGTCGGGATGGCAACCGCGCTTCAGCAAGCTACACTTCATCAAGAAGAAAATTTCAACCAGGTTCAAAAACTCGGCCAAGAGCTAGTCAATGGTTTAGCAGCCTACGACTACTACGTAAATGCGAATGACGATCATCTTCCATTTGTTTGGAACCTTGGCTTTCCGGGTTTCCAAAATGACGTTTTACTGATGCGACTCGATCTTGCTGGAATTTCTGTCTCTACAGGTTCTGCTTGTACCGCTGGTACAGTTCAACCCAGCCATGTCCTTGAGGCGCTCTATGGAAAAGATAGCTCACGCCTAAAAGAATCCCTTCGAATTAGTTTTTCAGAACTCAATACCGTAGAGGAGGTTCAAGACTTCCTCTCAAAACTTAAAGAAATTTTATCATAGGAGAACAATATGGCTTTTGAAACAAGTGTTTCATTGAAAGACTGCAAATATACCTATAGTCTACACCCAAATGTTAAAAAATATACCTTACGTGACAATACATTCGCTGTTACAAAAGTTGGAAATTACGAATTAAATCGTTTGCTCGAAGCTGTTCCAAATAGCGGTGAAGGCTTCTTGCTTAAAATTATCTTCAACAAAGATCTCACAGGTTTTAAAATCAATATTACAGACAAGTCTGGACTTCGTCTGGTTAATATCTTTAAAAATCCAGAAAATGATATTATCCAACAAAAATTTTATTTCCTAATGGATAGTCTTGTCGAAAGAGAAATTTTCAACAAAACAGAGGTCTAATATGGTAACTCTAACTTATATCGATGCTTACCAAGTAAAACGAACGACTACTTATACCGACCTTGCAGCCTGCATCCTAGCATTTTCAGGCTGTGTAACCTTGCCTGACTCTTACTCAATCGTATCCATTGAATACAAGGGGGAAAAGCTCCCCTATACAGGGCGAGTCGATGGACTCTATGCTTTTTTGAAAAAGGTAGAACAAGCTGAAAACTAAGCTGATGCTGATGGAACTCTCCATCGCCATCAGCTTTTTCTTTAGACAAAAATATTTTTGAAAAACCATTCTAGATAGTTGATTTTTTCACAATCTTCCTATACAATAAGAGGGAAAGGTTGTGATATTGTGAAACATGATAAAAATACTCCAATTCCACGCGCAACAGCAAAACGCTTATCGCTCTACTACCGCATTTTTAAACGCTTTAACTCTGAAAAAATAGAGCGCGCCAATTCCAAGCAAATTGCTGATGCAATTGGGATTGACTCTGCTACCGTTCGCCGAGATTTTTCTTATTTTGGTGAATTAGGAAGACGTGGATTTGGTTATGACGTAAAAAAACTGATGAACTTCTTTGCAGATCTCTTAAATGACAATGCGATTACCAATGTCGCTATTGTGGGGATCGGAAATATGGGAAGTGCGCTTCTCAACTATCGCTTCCATGAACGCAATAAGATGAAAATTGTCATGGCGTTTGATCTAGACGATCATGAACTGATCAATACCAAAAGTAAGGACGGAATTCCTATTTACGGTATTTCCTCTATTAAAGAAAAGCTCAAACAAGAAGGCATTCAAACAGCAATCCTGACTGTTCCAAGCGTCAAGGCTCAAGAAGTGGCTAGCCTTTTGGTAGACGCTGGTGTCAAGGGAATTCTCAGCTTCTCACCAGTGCATCTGACAGTCCCTAAAGATGTCGTCGTCCAATATGTCGATCTCACCAGTGAATTGCAGACACTCCTTTATTTCATGCGAAAAAACGAAGAATAAAGACTTATACTTTAACAAGAAAAAGAGGCTGGGACAAAAGTCCTAGCCTCTCAATTATTTTTGGATTGTCG
>NZ_JAJCHF010000037.1:0-9561 GCF_020554365.1 Streptococcus sp. 210928-DFI.4.42 | reverse complement strand
CTCGACAATCCAAAAATAATTGAGAGGCTAGGACTTTTGTCCCAGCCTCTTTTTCTTTATAAAATCAGAATTTCTATACTCTAACTCATTCTGTGGTATACTAGGAATATGTTAGATGTAAAAGATTACGGGATTACCATGTGGGAGGAGGAAAAAATTGCTTCCTTCCGAGAAAAGTTATTAGCCTGGTATGATGCCCATAAACGGGATCTTCCCTGGAGAAGGACCCAGGATCCTTATAAAATTTGGATCTCAGAAATTATGCTCCAGCAGACACGTGTCGATACGGTGATTCCTTATTATGAACGTTTTTTAGACTGGTTTCCGACGGTCGCTGATTTGGCTCAAGCCCCTGAAGAAAAACTCTTAAAAGCTTGGGAAGGCTTGGGGTATTACTCACGTGTCCGCAATATGCAGAAAGCTGCCCAGCAGATAATGGAAAATCACGGAGGAGTGTTTCCATCAAGTTATGAGGAAATATCTAAACTCAAGGGAATTGGGCCTTATACAGCTGGTGCCATTGCTAGTATTGCCTTTGGATTACCAGAGCCAGCAGTGGATGGCAATGTCATGCGTGTTCTAGCTCGCTTGTTTGAGGTGGACTACGATATCGGAGTTCCAACCAATCGCAAGATTTTTCAAGCCATGATGGAAATCTTGATCGATCCGGCCCGGCCGGGTGATTTCAATCAGGCCTTGATGGATTTGGGCTCCGATATTGAGTCCCCAGTCAATCCACGTCCGGAAGAGAGTCCTGTTAAGGAATTTAGCGCGGCCTACCAACATGGGACCATGGATCGTTATCCCATTAAGGCTCCTAAAAAGAAACCGGTACCTGTCTATCTAACAGCCTTTATTATCAAGGATAGTCAAGGACGCTACTTGCTGGAGAAAAATGAGCGAGATGGGCTTTTATCAGGTTTCTGGCATTTCCCCTTGATCGAAGTGGATGGCCTATCTGAGAACCTAGGTCAATTATCTCTATTGGATGGGAAGGGGGAAGCAGAGAGTAACCCAGAAATTATTTCTTTTGAACAGGACTATGACTTGGCCATTGATTGGCAAGACAGATCGTATCCTATCGTTCAGCATATCTTTTCGCATCGCAAGTGGCAGGTTCAGATTCGATACGGCCTAGTAAAAGAAGGAGAGCAGCCAGCAAGTGAATCGACGGTTTGGATAACACCAGAAGAATTTTCGTACTATCCTTTTGCTAAACCTCAGCAGAAGATTTGGACGACTTTTTCGGAAAATGAAAAATAGCTAGAGACCGATCTCTAGCTATTTTTTTATAGATGAGCGAATGCTTTGATTTCTTCTTCAGACATGGATGAGTCGCAACGAACAGTGACTTCACCGGATTCGACATGTAAAAATCCTGGGACAGTTGGGATGCCGTAAGTTGAGCGGAAGCCTTGTAATGCGTCTAGCTGACTTGGTTCTTCACTATTAATAAAATAGATATGAGCTTTTGTTTCAGCTACGACAGTTGCTAACTTAGCAGCGAACTTCCGGCAGTAAGGACAAGTCTTGCGTCCGATAAAGAAGGTCGCTGTTTCTTTTTGATCGATCGCTTCTTGCGCACGTGCGACAGTTGTGACTTCAAGATCTTTAATATCTTCTAAAAATTGTTCCATGAGATTACCTCGCTTTCTTCTATGTCTAGTATGCCATATTTTCTATAAAATCGCTGGTATTTGCTACGAAAGAAAGAGAGAGTGGGAGAGAAATCGGTAATTCGTTAGAATTCGATTTCGTCGTCCCACCTCCGCACAGTTGAGTAGGGCTGTAAAAGCTGATAAAATCAGCGTAGTAGAGTCCGCTCAAACACTGCGTCTTGCTCGACAATCCAAAAATAATTGAGAGGCTAGGACTTTTGTCCCAGCCTCGTGTTTTAGCCTACAAATGCATTAATTTCTGCTTCGATATTCGCAATTTTTTCTTTAGCATCTGCTTCAGATTCACCAACTGTGGCGATGTAGAATTTGATTTTTGGTTCTGTACCTGAAGGACGAACGGCAAACCATGAATCATCAGCCAAGATGTATTTAAGAACGTTGCTTGGAGGAGTTGTCAATTTTTCAACGCCGTCAGCAGTAGTAGCTGTTTGTTCCAAGAAGTCTTCTGTCTTAGCAATGTCTGTGTTGTTAAATTGTTTAGGAGCATTGCCACGGAATTTATCCATAATTTTCTTGATTTCAGCAGCCCCGTCCACACCTGAAAGGGTAACAGAGATGGTTTTTTCTGCGAAGTAACCGTATTGTTTGTAGATTTCTTCGATACCATCTGCCAAAGTCATACCACGTGAGCGGTAGTAAGCTGCGATTTCAGCAACGATAAGAACGGCTTGGATAGCGTCTTTGTCACGTACGAATGGTTTGATCAGGTAACCGAAGCTTTCTTCGAAACCAAGCATGTAAGTGTGGTTGTGTTGTGTTTCAAATTCATGGATTTTTTCACCGATAAATTTGAAACCAGTCAAGACGTTAAACATAGTTGCGCCGTAGCTTTCTGCAATCTTAGTCACCAACTCAGTTGATACGATTGATTTACAGAGGGCAGCATTGGCAGGAAGGGTACCAGCTGTTTTGTGAGCTTCAAGAATGTATTTAGCAATGATCGCTCCGATTTGGTTACCAGAAAGGTTGAGGTAAGAACCATCTGGTTGGCGGATTTCAACACCAAGGCGGTCAGCATCTGGGTCAGTTGCAACCAATACATCAGCGTCTACTTTGCGGCCAAGTTCTTCAGCAAGAGCAAAGGCAGCTTGGTTTTCAGGGTTTGGAGATTTAACAGTTGAGAAGTCAGCATCTGGAACGGCTTGAGCCTCAACAACTTGAACAGCTTCAAATCCAGCTTGGGCAAGAGCACGACGAGCCAACATTTCACCAGTACCATGAAGTGGTGTGTAGACAATCTTCATGTCGCGACCGTATTCATTGATCAAGTCTTGGTTGATGTTAACGCCTTTCACTTCTTTCAAGTATTCAGCGTCGACGTTTTCACCGATAACTTCAATCAAGCCACTAGCTTTGCTTTCTTCAAGGTCAGCCAATTGTACAGTGAAAGGATTTTCGATAGCACGGATGTAATCTGTCAAAGCATCGGCATCTGCAGGTGGCATTTGTCCACCGTCTTCACCATATACCTTATATCCATTAAACGGAGCAGGGTTGTGGCTAGCGGTTACCATAATCCCAGCAAATGTGTGGAGATGACGAACAGCAAATGACAATTCAGGTGTTGGACGTAGGCTTTCAAATACATAAGATTTGATTCCGTGTGCAGCCAAAACTTGAGCAGATTCAAAAGCAAACTCAGGAGAGAAGTGACGGCTGTCGTAGGCGATCGCAACACCGCGTTTCTTCGCTTCCTCACCTTTTGAGTCGATTAATTGGGCCAACCCTTCAGTTGCTTGGCGAACAACATAGATATTAATACGGTTGGTACCAGCACCGATTAATCCACGCATACCAGCTGTACCGAATTCAAGGTTGGTATAGAAGGCATCTTCTTTTGTTTTTTCATCCATTGCGACCAACTCATCACGAAGGTAAGCTGGTAATTCAGCAAAGTCGAGCCATTTTTGGTAGTTTTCTTGATAGGTCATGCAAGCGTCTCCTTTTTGCGTTATATTTAATCGCTTTCATTATAGCAGATTTTTTCAGAAAATTCTAGCTATAATTGTAAATCTTTTCAAAAATAATAAGCATTTAACCATTAAAAAAGCCAAGACGAATCTGTCTTGACTTGGAAGATTATTTTAATTTTTCAAGAGATGGAACAACTGCGCTGGTAATGAGGACTGTCGCAACGACTTCGATAAGAGAGTTAGTAGACACAATCAAGCCAAGGAAATTTTGAATTCCGCCTCCAAAACTGTTCCCAAAGAAGAAGTAAATCCCGCTTAAAACGAATACAGTATTGGTCATAGAACCGATCATCCCAGCTACCATAAGCCCTGTACGATTGTGGAACCATCGATAGACAAAATAAGGTGTTACCCCGATGAGAATACGCGGTACTAAAGCGATGAGAAGGGAGTAGAGATTCCCGTGAGGGACAAAGGGACTAAAGAGATAGCTGGCTGGTGTTATAACCAGGGTATTCATGGTGAGGCTAAAGAGTCCCATGAGGAGTCCTAGAATTGCTCCAGTTCGAGGTCCGTAGATAATAGAAGCGATCACGACAGGAATATGAACCAAGGTTGGTTGAATTCCTGATGGGACAAATTGCAAAATGAAGGACGTCACAAAGTGAATGGTGATCATCACGGCAAAAAAGATGGCAATTCGTGAAATAGAGGCTGATTTTCTCATAAACAATTCTCCTTAACAGCTTGGATGATAGTGTCGACAGTGGCTAGAGCTCCAGAACCTTGATCTCCACAAGCGAGAGTAGCCTCTCGAGGTTGGATGATCTGGTAACCATAGTCTTGTAAGAGTTTTAGATTTCGTTGGGTAGCAGGATGATCTAGCATTTTTGTATTCATAGCAGGGGCCAGTAATTTTTTAGTCCTTTGAGGCAAGGCTAGAGCTGTGCTTGTGACCATATTATCTGCAAGTCCCATGGCCAATTTAGCAATGGTGTTGGCACTGGCCGGCGCTACAAGAAAGAGGTCAGTTTCTTTCCCAATGTCGATGTGCTCGATCCGCTGTGGATCGTCTTCCACCATAACCTCTAGGCCTACTGGATTTTTTGAAAGAACTTGCAAGGTTAAAGGGGTGATAAATTTTTGGGCTGAAGGAGTCATGAGGACCTTCACTTCAAATCCCAATTTGGTTAGTTGGCTGGTAATATCAGCAGCCTTATAGGCGGAAATACTACCGGTAACCGCTAAAGTAATGTGTGTCATATGTACCTTTTTATTTGATATAACGTAGGATAGCCTCTGCGATTTCTGTTTTCGTAGAAGCTTCTAGAACGTGATCATCTGTTACTAGATAGGCTTGATGCTGACCGTTCTGAATCTTGGTCAGATCATTGGCAACGATCATGCTGGCATGATTTTTAACCAGGCTTTCACGCGCTACTTGGATCAACTCTGCAGAAGAAACGTCGACTAATAGCTTAAAGCCGATCAGTTGAATGGCAGGGTTCCATTCTTTGACGAGCGAAATAATCTTGGGATTTTTCTTTAGAAAGAGTACTTGGTATTCTTCTTTGGAAGAGATTTTCGCTTCCTGATTTTCACGATGGATAAAGGAATGAAGGTCTTGAGTTTTCTCAACTTCCTCAAGGCCTGTCATGTAAACAGGTGTGTAATCTGAAACAGCCATAGCGTGAATCAAAACCTGATGATGAGGGACTTCCGTTTTCATTTGTGCGACTAGTTCTTCGACATTCTGGATCAATAGAAGTCGAAGCTGTGGGTGAGGATCGGGTTTAAGCGCGGTAGGCGTTGTGATCAAGGTCACCTGATGTCCCTTTGCAAGAGCCATTTCTGCAAGGATTTTTCCTAGGCTCCCGGTGGAATGATTGGTGATCGAACGAACGCTATCAATGGCTTCGCTGGTTCCGCCTGATGTAATTAAAATATGCATATGCTTATTTTACACAAAAAAGATACGTAAGTAAAGTTCTGAAGCTATTAGGATTAGCTATGTGTAGCCATAAAATTCACATAAAAAACGAACGTTCGATTCAAAAGGTGGAAAAACCATGTTATTTTCGCGAATTTTAGGTATAATAGTTCTATCAAATATAAAGGAGTCCCTTATGAAAACAGATATCGAAATTGCTCAAAGCATTGAACTCCAACCGATTGTGGATGTTGTTAAGAAGATCGGTTTGGTAGACGATGATCTTGAATTGTATGGAAAATACAAGGCGAAATTGAGCTTTGATAAGATTCGTGAAGTTGAGAAAAATCCAGTAGGAAAACTTATCTTAGTCACTGCGATCAACCCAACTCCAGCTGGAGAAGGGAAATCAACCATTACCATTGGTCTAGCAGATGCTTTGAATAGAATCGGTAAAAAAACCATGATTGCTATTCGCGAACCTTCTTTGGGTCCAGTTATGGGGATTAAAGGTGGTGCTGCTGGTGGTGGCTATGCCCAAGTTCTACCGATGGAAGACATCAACCTTCATTTCACAGGGGATATGCATGCGATCACAACGGCTAATAATGCCCTCTCAGCATTGATTGATAATCATTTGCACCAAGGAAATGAGCTGGGAATTGACCAACGTCGGATTATCTGGAAACGGGTAGTGGACTTGAATGACCGCGCTCTTCGTCATGTTTCTGTCGGTCTTGGCGGTCCTTTAAATGGGATTCCGCGTGAAGACGGTTTTGATATTACCGTTGCTTCTGAGATCATGGCCATCCTTTGCTTGGCGACAGATATTGAAGATTTGAAAGGCCGTTTGGCCAACATTGTAATTGGTTACCGCTATGATCGTAGTCCAGTTTATGTCCGTGATTTAGAAGTAGAAGGGGCTCTTGCCTTGATCCTCAAAGATGCGATCAAGCCAAACTTGGTTCAAACCATCTATGGTACACCTGCCTTTGTTCACGGTGGTCCATTTGCCAATATCGCCCATGGATGTAACTCTGTATTAGCAACGACGACAGCTCTTCATTTAGCTGACTATACGATTACAGAAGCTGGTTTTGGGGCTGACCTTGGTGCTGAAAAATTCCTCGATATTAAAACTCCAAACTTGCCTACATCACCAGATGCAGTCGTAATCGTAGCGACACTCCGTGCCCTTAAGATGAACGGTGGAGTGACTAAGGATGCTCTGACAGAAGAAAATGTAGAGGCTGTTCGTGCTGGTTTTGCCAATTTGAAACGCCACGTTGAAAATATCCGTAAGTTTGGCATTCCTGCAGTGGTTGCCATCAATGAATTTATCACCGATACAGAAGCAGAAATTGCTGCTTTGAAAGAATTGTGTGCTGAAATTGATGTACCAGTTGAGCTTGCGAGTGTATGGTCGAATGGTGCGGACGGTGGAGTTGACCTTGCTGAAACGCTAGTCAAGACTATTAAAACAAGTCCAGCTAACTACACACGCTTGTATGATAACAACCTTTCTGTAGAAGAAAAAATCGAAAAGATTGTTACAGAGATTTACCGCGGTACGAAGGTGAACTTTGAGAAGAAAGCCAAAACACAAATTGCCCAAATTGTGAAAAATGGTTGGGATAAGTTGCCAATCTGTATGGCCAAAACACAATATAGCTTCTCCGATAATCCAAACGCCTTGGGAGCTCCTGAAAACTTTGAAATTACTATTCGTGAAGTGGTTCCAAAATTGGGAGCAGGCTTTATTGTCGCTTTGACTGGGGATGTGATGACCATGCCTGGTCTACCAAAACGTCCAGCTGCTTTAAATATGGATGTGGCTGCTGATGGAACAGCGATCGGCTTGTTCTAATTAGACGCCTGATGACAAAAAATAACTTCTGTTCAAATGAGCAGAAGTTGTTTTATTATGTACTCGTCAAATGTTATGATGCAAGAAGCTGATGACTGGCTTTGTGGTAGGTAAACCAAAGTTGAAGGGTCATTGGAACCCAAATGAGAGGCTCGCAAAGAATGACTCCTATATAGCCTGTATAGGGAATAATCAGGAGAACAAAGAGAATTTTTCCTGTTAACTCTATAAAGCTAGAAATCAAAGGGGTCAATTTTCGGCCGATACCTTGGAGGGAATTCCCTAAAATCAAGAGGCATCCTAAAACTGGATAGAAGAAAGAGCTGATCTGCAGATAAAGACTGGCATTTGCGATCAAGTTAGGATCGCTAGATCCAGATATGAGGCTTGTAAAGAAGGGGCTTGTAAAGAAGAGGAAAACTGCAACAAAAATGGACCAAATAAGAGAGAGGAGACAAGCTTGTTTAACGCCTTTTTGAATGCGTCGGAATTGTTTAGCACCAAAGTTTTGCGAGGTAAAGGTCGTCATACTTGTAGAAATAGCGGCCATTGGCAGAAGGGCAAAGGACATGATCCGGCGGGCTGAGATTTGAGCACTAATGATGGTCATTCCAAGCTTGTTGATAGCTGATTGTAAGATGACGGTTCCAATAGAGACAATCGAAGACATGAGACCCATTGTCAGTCCTTGGCTAATCAAATCCTGATACAGCCTTTGATCCCAGACAAAATCTTTTCGACTTGGTAAAAGAAAAGGGACCTTTTTGCGGATATAAAAGAAACAAAGAAGTGCGGAGAAGCTTTGAGCAATAATAGTCGCAATTCCAGCAGATTGGACTCCGAGATGTAGTTGGGTAATAAAATATAGATCGAGAAGAATATTGAGAATGGCAGCGATAATCAGGAAGTAGAGTGCCGCTAAGCTATCGCCAACCGCTCTCAGAAGTCCGGCGCAAAGATTATAGGCAAAGGTCACTGCCACACCATTAACAATGGTGGAAATATATAGATAGGACTGAGCTACAATAGCTGATGGGGTCCCTAAAAACTGGAGCAGTGGATAAAGTCCGACAGTACCAATGAAGATCACGAGGAGACTGAGGATGCCACCAATAACAGTAGTTGCTGCAACTGATTTTCGTAATTGGTCTTCGTTTTTGGCTCCATAATTTCTCGCAATAATAATGCCCATTCCATTTCCAACACCGACAGCAAAACCAACGATCAAATCAAAAATAGCAGAGGTTGCTCCAACGGCAGCCAATGATTTTTGACCTAGAAAACGCCCCACAATCATAACATCCGAGGTATTGTAGAGTTGTTGAAATATATTGGACAAAAGAATAGGAAAGGCAAAACTTAAAAGAGCGGGTAAAATAGGACCATCTATGAGGTCCACACGTTGAATTCTTTTCATAGTGCCATTATACCAACTTCAGTAACCGGCGACAAGCATCGATGGTTGAATCCCCTTACATTTTTTGATATAATCGTGTCAGAAAAGGAGGCCTTATGAGCTTAACGAGCCAATTAATCACTGAAACGTTTCCAGATCTGGATAAGGTCGAAAGGCTGAATATCGAAGCATTTCCAGAAGAAGAGCGTGTTCCTTTGTCAGAATTTTTACGCTATACGGACAATGACGATGCCAATTTCTTTGCTTTTTATAACGAGGAAGAATTTGTCGGATTTGCTTTTTCAATCTATAATCAGAAAGCTTTTTATGTCAGTTTTTTTGCCATTATGCCACATTTAAGAAGCCACGGATATGGTCAAGAAATCATTGAAAAATTGGTGGAATTTTACCAAAGGACCATGATTCTTGAAGTGGAACGTTTGGATGAAGAATGTGACAATCTAGAGCAACGTCAGTCTCGGATGGATTTCTATAAGCGAAATGGATTTAAAACTGCCAATGCCTTTTTAGAATACGAAGGACTGAGCTTTGAAATTCTCTATCGGGGTGACCACTTTGACGAAGAGGCTTATCGCGATATTTTCCGTAAACTGCAGGAAGAAAATTATTTCGATTTCCGCATTAAATATAGACGCTTTAGTGACCACTAGACAAGAAGGAGGCTGGGACAAAAATCCTAGCCTCTCAATTATTTTTGGAATGTCGAGCAAGACGCAGTGGTTGAGTGGGCTCTACTACGCTGATTTCATCAGCTT
>NZ_JAJCHF010000036.1:0-9567 GCF_020554365.1 Streptococcus sp. 210928-DFI.4.42 | reverse complement strand
ACAGGACTAAATCCTTAACTTAAATTATTTGTCTAACTTTTTGGGGTCAGTACATTCTCATTTGGACTTATTTTTACAGTAGGATGTTTGAGATAGGATCCCCGAAGTCATCGTCTAGGAGATTGAGTTCAGAAAAATGATAATTCTTCTCGATAGCTTTTGAATCAATTCTTCCAACTTTAAAGATGCTTTTATTTTCTTTTATAGTGGTAGTTTTAGGTGTTTGTCTGATCAAATCCGGTAGTTCGTCAATGATCCGTTTGTATAATTGAGCATAGTCGTGACCAACTTCCTGCTTTAATTGATTTTCCCGCTCATCGATTCTACGATTGAGATCATTTATGTCAGGTTCAGACCATTTAGAAGTAACTGTGAAAGAATAACCATCAGAAGTAGCAGTATCCATATGTACTTTATAACCAGATAAATCTCTTATAAAAGTTTCCGTGTAAGCTTGTTGAATGGATTCTAATTCTTTTTGACTAGGGGTGTAGTATACGTTTATAGATTTAGTCATTTCCTTTGTCTTATTAAGAATACTATTTTTTATTTTCTTGTTGAATTCATCCTTTACTTTCTTATCAACAATTTGGTTTACATCTTCTAAATTAGACGGTTTATCAGCGGTGGAAAAAGTCTTTCGAAGAACAGTTTGATCTGTATCATTTTTCTTTTGAATGTGATAAACCAGCTTATAGTTGGAATGAGGTTTTCCGTAGAACCATAATACGGTCTTGGCTTCTGAAAACAAATCTTTTTTCTGAATAGTGATTTCTTGATTCTTATCATCTACAAGACTTATTTTTTTAATAGAGTAATCTTCAAGATTTTTTTCTGATACAGTTACATAATACATCTTGTTCGATTTTTGAAAATTTGAAGCATTCTGCTCTTTTTCAAATACACCATTACCGACCATTTCAACGCTGATAGATGGACTTAAAAAGTAAATAAGAAGCAAAAGCGGAACAAGAATTGAGGAAATCCATATCA
Organism: Streptococcus sp. 210928-DFI.4.42; assembly: GCF_020554365.1. Classification (NCBI taxonomy): domain Bacteria; kingdom Bacillati; phylum Bacillota; class Bacilli; order Lactobacillales; family Streptococcaceae; genus Streptococcus; species Streptococcus sp. 210928-DFI.4.42. The sequence goes on along the minus strand of NZ_JAJCHF010000036.1, from coordinate 8,574 downwards.
GTCTTTTCTTAATTTTTTTACTCATACATCCTCCAATGATAGTGTGATGTTTAAAAAAGGCATCTGTTAAAAACATCGCCATAACGATAGCAAGTTAAACTCTATTTTATCATAGGTGATGCAGAATAGCTATCGTTTTTCTGGAACTCAATTGCAATAAAATGCTATTATTTCAAACTAAAAATTATTGATTTTGGATTAAAAAAATCATACCAAAATTTACTCTACATTTTGAAAAAAGTGTATGATTATGGTTTAATGGAAAGTAATTATATTGTTATCAAATCAATTTCCTAAGAGGTGACGATGAAGAAGTTAAAACTTAAAAAGAGATATATGATACTTAGTTTGATAGCGTCTTTGACGATAGTCTACATGGGGCTTCGGTATTATATCAAGCCAGAGTGGTTTGATTCAGAGTTTACTTATCACAAAGTCTATCAATACAAAGTTAGTAAAATTAAGCCACAGAAAAAGATTATCAAGGATATTAATATTGAAATTATCCACGATCAAAAAGAACAAAAACCTACGGAAGGGCAATGGCAAGAATCAACTAGAACGGACATAAAGGGCTATAATGACTCACCAATTTTACATGTGACCTTTACCGACAAGACGAAGGCTGATATTCCCTTAGAAACAGGTCAAATTGGTCCTGCATTTAGTCAGATGAATGTGGACAGTAAATTATATCAAAAACTATCATATCGCTTCCCTAAATTACAGCTTCTAGGTGAAAAGCATCGTGATATACTATCTACTCTTCTAATGCTCTACCAAGGGGATACCTTGTTTCAAATTCCTGAGGCAAATACGGTTATACAATTCCAAGTGAAAAATCCAAAGAATGGTAAGCTCCAAACTTACTATCAGTATGGTGGTGATACTGATTTTGATTATTTCCGCCCTGTATTCTTTTTACAAACAAAATCGAGTTCATCCAAGGAAAAACAAGAATTCTTTGATGCTTATAACCCATCCACTCAAAAGAATTATTGGGATAGAAGTTATTATTCTAGTTACGACAATCTATCAGTCTCACAAAAGTATCGTTTTTTTAAATTGTTTTATTCTGATCAATTAAGCAATCTTCCACTAGGAGTCAGCCCGACAGGAAATACATTTAAAACTACGATCACAGATACCTATATTTTGCCAGATAAAAATCGAAATAGTGAAGGTGTAAGAGTAGCATCAAAATCAAAAACTTACACAGATAAAACGGAATATACTTCAGAAATTCTAAATAAATAAGTAAAAACTCCAGCTAGCATACTAGTTGGAGTTTGTTGTTGATTATACGATGAGATCTTTGAGAGGGTCTGTTGTTTTCCTGAAATTATCGATGTCTACCGTAGGAATTTCAGAATCTATGTCGGCACGATCAAAGTGTAAAGTTGCCTTCTCTTCCGTTTTCTTCAACCTTGGCATTTCTTTGATCATTGTTGGTAGTTCAGAAATAATTGTTTGGTAAACCTTTTTGGGATCATTTTTGAACTCATTTTTTAATTGAGATTCTCGTTGGTCAATGATTTTATTCAGTGCATCCATATCAGGAGCAGACCATTGAAAATCCATTTCAAATTCATAGGAGGAATCATTGGCTGCAGATAGTTTAAATTGTGACTTTTCATACCAATCTTTGATAATGGTATTCCAATATGCATCTGCAATGGCTTTTACCTCTTTTTCTGTTGGAGTATAATAAATATCTATATACTCCCAATTATCCTTGATATTTTCGATCAAACGGTCTCTGATGTTTTCCTCCACCCTCTTTTTTAATAATTTTTGACCAACCTTATTGACCTCTGAGAAGTTGGAATTATTAGAAGGAGTAGTGAAATTAGACTCAGCTTTGGTATCCGAATAAATATCAGTGTAGACTAACTTGTATTTTGTGTCCGGCTTACCGGCAAACCAGAAGCCATATTTATCATCTTGTTTATCCTCTAAATCTAAGATGTCTTGTTTTTTATTATTCTGATCTAAAATTTTAAGTTCATTACTAGATATAGAGTGAACGTCATCAATTGAAAACTCGACGTAATAACGATTTTCAGCCTCTTTGTAATTTTTTGCTGGATGTTTAGCGTCCATATAGCCATTTATTTCAGACTTTATAGAAACATGAGGACTAAACTCAAGAAGAGTAGGAATGGGATAGAAATTAAAAAATGCAATGAGGCCAATAACGATTGAAATAGCAGCAATGATTAAGATTTTCTTTATCTTCATATCGCTTCCTTACTTATCAAACTTCACTTCCTCAAGCAAGTACTCGATGAATTTTTCTCCCATTTTTGAGAGGGCTGTTTTTTCATGTTTGATGTAGACCAGCTCGATCGGGTCTTCGATATCAAGGGGAATGGAGACGATGTTATTCCCGTTGAGATTGCTGTTGAGAATCCCGGTCGCAATGGTGTAGCCATCCAGACCAATCAAGAGATTAAAGAGGGTTGCCCGGTCACTGACGACGATGGATTTCTTATGATGCTCTTGAGAGAGAATCTCTTCTGAGAAGTAGAAGGAGTTGTGGGTTCCTTGGTCATAGCTAAGGTATGGGAAATCTTCCAGATCAGACAAGTGAACGATCTCCTTCTTGGCAAGAGGATTGGTTTTGCTGACAAAGATATGAGGCTGTGCTGTAAAGAGGTGGGTGGCAATCAGGTGATTATCATCCAACATCTTAGAGAGGACATCTCGGTTGTAGCTATTCAAAAAGAGTACGCCAACCTCGCTTCGGAAATTCTTGACGTCATCGATGATCTCCCAAGTCCGCGTCTCCCGTAGGAAGAGCTCGTATTTTTCCATGTCGCTTTTCTTCAATAGTGAAACGAAGGCCTCAACCACGAAGGCGTAGTGCTGTGAAGAGACGCTGAAAAGCTCACGAGAGCCCACAGGATTTTTATATCGCTCGGACAAGAGGTCGATCTGCTCCACCACCTGGCGGGCATAAGAGAGGAACTCCATCCCATCGCGGGTCAAAGTGATCCCTTTAGGATTCCGGATAAAGATTTCAATCCCCATCTCATTTTCCAAGTCCTTAACGGCATTGGAAAGGCTAGGTTGCGTGATGAAGAGTTGTTTTGCGGCCTCATTCATAGAGCCGGTTTCGACGATTTTGATAATGTATTGTAATTGTTGTATTCTCATGCTTTTATTTTAACATAAAAAAGCGCGTTTTTCCCGTAAAATGTGGTCTTTCAAGGACTGTATCAGAGAATAACGCAGGCTGAGGTAGGTAATAGGAAGTAGGCTAGATCAAACATTTAAAAAATAGAAAATCGGAAACAAAATCTCCATCTGGGGACTGATTTTGATGGAAAAATACAGTTTTGCCTTGATTAAGGGGTGAGCTGATTGATAGAATGGTAAAAAATTGATTGAGGAGATCTTATGAAAAAACTCGTTTCCTGGTATAAGAAAAAGGATAAGGAATTGGAAACCCATTTCACAGCCGGTCTGTTGCAGATCAATTTTGTGACAAATGCACTGATTCTATTAGCCTTTTACATTTATTTTGTTGTTAGTGAGTCGATCTATGCAATAAAGGATCCATTCATTCAGTTTAGTTTTCTTGCTATAGTGTCCTTTACGATGGAGGTTTTGCCCTATGGTGTGACCTTAGCCCTTTTTGTTCCCAATATTTTTGTCATTATCTATGGGATCGGTCGCTGGTCTAGCCTCCAGTTCAAAGAAGCAAAGGAAGAATCCCTTAAAGATCCGGTTTTGTTTGAAGATGGAGGGCCAAAGGAAGGAGAAGGAACAAGAGAAGATGACGCATTCCTTATGAAAGAAAGGCAAGAATCACCTAGTCCTAAGCCTGACAAAAAGAAAAAGCAACAGCCTACAATTGTTCTTTGGTTTGGTCTCTTTGGTTGCTTTCTCGAAGCGATTTTTATTTACATCGTCAAGGAGATGACCTTTTACGAATGGAATGAGCCTTTGATCAATTCTCAGAAACATGCCCTGATTTGGTCAGGTGCCTATCCAACCTTCTTTACCTTTGCAGCTCTTACTTTACTAGCCTTGATTATCTATTCCTACCGGGATGCGAACTCTCTCTCGCCGCTAGCAAATGTCTTCTGCATCAGTGGCATTCTAGGAGGAGTGGTTCTTCTCTTAGTTTTTGATAATCAACTGCAGGTAGCAAGTTTTCACACCTTTTTCTTACTGATCTATTCCATCCATCTCTTATGGATTCGCATCAAGGAGTGGCAGGAAGATCGAACAGAGATGGCCTATGAGAATCGTCTACTTCAATGGCTCCATCGGCTCTTAAACAAGTCGCGTAACTGGCCATGGCTAGCAGTTCTTGTTGCCCTTCCAACCCTTGCTCTCGTTGTCCTCATTCTCATGCTCTTTGGGCAACAACCAGATTCCATGATCAAGGCCTGGACCAATACAGCAGACTGGGCCTTCTCACAGAAGATCCCTCCTCAGAATCTCATCATTGATGAGCACTATCTCTGTACGGTTGCGGCTGGTGGTCATGAAAAGGTGGTCAAGCCCCAGCGGATGGGGGTCCGTCATGGTCATCCAGTCGTTGTCAATCGCCAGCTCTGTATCGCCAATGCTTTTGAGCAAGTATTAGAAGAAAAGACGCCACGTTTCCATCGCTTCTTACGTCGCAATTATGACCGCTATGGCTATCCCTTTGCTAAACATATCAAGAAAAAATGGGCTATGGACCTGATTTACTACCTAATGAAACCCTTAGAATGGGACTTCTTATTGGTTCTTTATCTAGTCGATCGCAAGCCTGAGAACCGAATCGCCATGCAATACATCAAACCGATCCCAGAAGATTTTGATCCCAAGAAAGCTTCTTAAGTCACCGATTTCTACTTGACAAGCGACCAGTAGCGCGATATAATGAGAAAAATTTAACCTTTAAGGGGTACAGAGAGGCCTGCAAGGAAAGACAGAAAAAAGATCAGCGGACGACGTCTAGCTGATCATTTGTAGGACCTTGCTTTTGCGAGGTCTTTTTTGCTGAAAGAAAGAAGAGGAAACCAATGGTCAGTGACAGCTGTAAGAAACGGTTTGGAAAAATCATGATGGAAGACATGGAGTTAATCGCTCAAGAAGAGATTGCGCCACGGATTTTTTCAATGCTCTTGAAGGGGGAAATGGTGGAACAGATGCTTCCAGGTCAATTCCTTCATATCCGCGTACCGGATGGAGCCAAGCTCCTTCGCCGTCCCATTTCTATCTCGGAGATTGATCTAGACAGCCAGACCTGTCGCCTCATCTATCGGGTAGAAGGAGGCGGAACGGCCCTCTTTTCTCACTTGCCTGTCGGTAGCTTCCTCAGTGTCATGGGCCCTCAAGGAAATGGCTTTGACTTAAAAGATCTTGGTCAAGGGGCGCGTGCTTTGATTATCGGTGGCGGGATTGGAGTGCCTCCCTTGGTCCAAGTGGCTAAACAACTACATGAGCAAGGAGTAGAAGTCCATTCTGTCCTGGGATTTGCTACTAAAGAAGCAGTTATCCTTGAGGGAGAATTGAAGCAGTATGGGCAAGTCACTATTACAACTGACGATGGCTCTTATGGCACAAAGGGATATGTCTCCACCATCGTTGACAAGATGGACCAGGAGTTTGATGCCATCTATTCCTGTGGAGCACCTGGCATGCTCAAATACGTCAATGCAAAATTCCATGATCATCCCCGCGCCTACATTTCCATGGAATCCCGCATGGCTTGTGGGATGGGGGCTTGCTATGCCTGCGTGGTGCATCTGGAAAATGCAAACCAAGCAGCCAATAAGCGTGTGTGCGAAGACGGACCGGTCTTTGAAACCGGTACGATTGTGATGTAGGAGGAACGTATGACAGCAAATCGACTAGCCGTATCCTTACCAGGATTAGACTTAAAAAATCCTATTATTCCGGCTTCTGGCTGTTTTGGCTTTGGTCAGGAATATGCCAAATACTATGACTTAGACCTGCTTGGATCCATCATGATCAAAGCGACAACTGCTGAGGCTCGCTTTGGAAATCCGACACCACGTGTTGCTGAGACTCCTGCAGGTATGCTTAATGCCATTGGTCTCCAAAATCCAGGCGTAGACGTTGTCCTAGCAGAGAAACTCCCTTGGTTGGCCCAGCATTATCCAGATTTACCGATTATCGCCAACGTAGCTGGTTTCTCCAATGAAGAATATGCGACGGTTTCTAGAAAAATATCGCAAGCACCAAATGTCAAAGCAATTGAGCTCAATATCTCTTGTCCAAACGTAGACCATGGGAACAACGGCCTCTTAATCGGTCAGGTTCCAGAGTTGGCCTATGCGGCTGTCAAAGCAGCAGTGGAAGCTTCCTCCGTCCCTGTCTATGTCAAATTAACGCCAAGTGTGGCGGACATCACCCAGGTCGCAAAAGCAGCAGAAGACGCAGGGGCCGCCGGCTTAACCATGATCAATACCTTGGTCGGGATGCGCTTTGACCTCAAGACTGGCAAACCGATCATTGCAAATGGTACGGGAGGGATGTCAGGACCAGCTATCTTCCCAGTAGCCTTGAAACTCATCCGCCAAGTAGCTCAATCCACGAACCTGCCCATCATTGGAATGGGTGGTGTCGATTCAGCAGAAGCAGCCATTGAAATGATGATTGCAGGTGCTTCAGCGATTGGGGTCGGGACGGCCAATTTTACCGATCCTTATGCTTGTACAACTATTATCGAAGACCTGCCACAGGTCATGGATCGAAATGGCATTGACACGCTTGAGAATTTTCGGAAACATGTACGGGAAAATCTACTGTAAATCCTTGACTTTTCCCAAATATCGTACTACAATAAATAAAAACCTTTAAAGTAGTCCAGAGAGGCTCCTAAGGTCTAGACGGTGAATCATGGTAGTTTTTCCTACCTAATTTTCGTGTAACCTTGCCTCGGGCAAGGTTTTTTTGTGGAAAAAATGTCACCCATCAAAAGGAGAAAACCATGCGTGAAGAACGTCCTATTATTGCCCTTGACTTCCCAGCTTTCGAGGATGTCAAACACTTTTTAGAGCATTTTCCAGAAGATGAAAAACTATTTGTAAAAATCGGTATGGAATTTTTCTATGCAGTTGGTCCTGAAATTGTACACTACCTAAAAGGGCTTGGACACAGTATCTTCCTTGATTTAAAATTGCACGATATCCCAAATACAGTCAAATCAGCTATGTCTGTATTGGGTACTTTCGGAGTGGATATGGTGACGGTTCACGCAGCCGGTGGTGTAGAGATGATGCGCGAAGCCAAAGCAGCTCTTGGTGAAGGAGCTAAGTTGGTAGCCGTAACCCAGTTGACTTCGACCAGTGAAGAAGACATGCGTGATTGCCAAAACATACAAACAACGGTCCAAGAATCAGTCGTTAATTATGCCCGTAAGGCGCAAGAAGCTGGCTTGGACGGCGTGGTCTGTTCAGCCCATGAAGTAGCCTTGATCAAAGATGCCACTTCATCAGATTTTGTCTGCGTAACCCCAGGGATCCGTCCTGCAGGAGCAGAAATCGGTGATCAAAAACGGGTCATGACCCCACAAGAAGCCCATGCCATTGGTTCAGACTACATCGTAGTTGGACGTCCGATCATCCAAGCAGAAAACCCATGGGATGCTTATCATGAGATTAAGAGACAATGGAATGCGTAAGAGCTACTAAAAGTGTAACTTTTGTAGCTCTACGGGAAGTCCTATGGGACCTTCCCTAACGCATTCACTAGATCTCAGAAGAGAAAATGATCGTTTCTCTTCTGAGATCGTCGGAATGAACAGAGCCCTATAAGGCCTTTCCTAAATTATTTACTAACCTGTACTGTCGTTCAGAAATCATATGTTGATTTAATTCGTATTCGATTAAAATCGTAAAAAAGGAGTTATCATGTCATTAGCTAAAGATATTGCCAGCCATCTTCTAAAAATTGAAGCTGTTTATTTGAAACCAGAAGAGCCTTTTACTTGGGCATCTGGAATCAAGTCCCCTATTTATACAGATAACCGAGTGACCCTTGCTTATCCTGAAACTCGTACTTTGATTGAGAATGGATTCGTGGATAAAATCAAGGAAGTTTTCCCTGAAGTAGAAGTCATTGCGGGGACAGCAACTGCGGGGATTCCTCATGGTGCTATTATTGCGGACAAGATGAATTTGCCATTTGCCTACATCCGTAGCAAACCAAAAGATCATGGTGCTGGAAACCAAATCGAAGGCCGTGTACCGCAAGGTCAAAAGATGGTTGTAGTTGAAGATTTGATTTCTACTGGTGGTTCTGTTTTGGATGCTGTCGCAGCTGCGAAGCGTGAAGGAGCAGACGTCCTTGGTGTGGTAGCTATCTTTACTTACCAATTGGAGAAAGCCGATAAGAAATTTGCAGATGCTGGTGTTCAACTCGAAACTTTGTCAAACTACACAGAATTGATTCATTTGGCTGAAGAACAAGGTTATATTACTTCTGAAGGTTTGGAACTGTTGCGTCGTTTTAAGGAAAACCAAGAAACTTGGCAAGACAAATAATATAACTGAGAGTGGGACAGAAATCGGTAATTCGTTAGAATTCGATTTCGTCGTCCCACCT
>NZ_JAJCHF010000035.1:0-9821 GCF_020554365.1 Streptococcus sp. 210928-DFI.4.42 | reverse complement strand
AAGGCAAGGGACTTTGACTCCCTCATGCGTTGGTTCGAATCCAGCTACCCCAGTTAAATTTATGCCGGCGTGGCGGAATTGGCAGACGCGCTGGACTCAAAATCCAGTGTCCGCAAGGACGTGCCGGTTCGACCCCGGCCGCCGGTATAGTAAAAAAGACAAGGTTTTCGGACCTTGTCTTTTTTTCTCTGTTTTTGTTGAGTTACCAATTTTTTCCATTTTAAAATAAATCATCAAGTTTATTAGCCAATGTTTTCTGTTTGCTAGGGTACAAATGAGAATAAGTATCAATTGTTGTTGTAATAGATGCGTGTCCTAATCTTTCTTTGACAACAAGATAATCTTCTCCTTGATTTATAAGTAATGATGCATGAGAGTGTCTTAAATCATGAATTCTTATTTTCTTTAAATCTTTATCCCTTTCTAGTATTTGCTTAAACTTCTTATCAATCATATTTTTTGTAATTGATATTGGTGTACTCTGTATTATTTGAAGTTCTTCAGTATTTTTCGTAAATTCCTCAAGTTTTTCTTTTTGTTTTACTTTCCAATCTATTAGCATTTCTGCTAATTTCTGATTTATTGTTATATTTCTAGTTCCTGATCGTGTTTTTGTTGTATTAATGTAGCTTGTATTATTAACAAAGTATACCGTTTTGGTAACGTAAATCGTATTTGTTAAAAGATTTATATCATTCCAGTTCAATGCGAGGATTTCTCCCATTCTCATTCCAGTAAAGAAAGCAATTACGAAAAACAGGTCATAACTTATTTCATCATCTCGAATAAGTCCTCTAAATCTCGTGAATTCTTCTATACTCCAAAATTTAATATCAGGCTTCCTAATTGGTAATTTTCTCAGATTCTTAACTGGATTTTTATCAATGAGTGATTTTCTTATACCAGTATCAAAAATTTTTTTAAGTAGAATCAGAACCTTATTAATTGTATTATAGCTTAAAACTTCATTTTCATTTTGTTTTTTAGGTTTTGTTTTTAGGTATTCACGAAATTCGAATATATGGTCATACGTTAATTTATTTAAATTTGTATTTTTAAAATATGGCTTAATATGACGCTCATAATTATTTCTTTGTGTACTTGTGTAGCTTACTTTTCTGCCATTTTTCAAATCATCTTCTTCAAGTAAGTCGAATAACATATCCGTTGTTACTACAAAGTCAAATTGTTTTTCTTTTAATTCTACAACTCTAATATGTTGTTCAAGTTCTAGGGCTTCCTTTTTAGATTTTAATCCTTTACGAATAATACGTATTCTTTTTTGTGTGACTGGGTGGAAACCGTTAGAAACATCAACAGTCCATTTACCACTTTTAGTTTTACGAATAGTCATTCATTATGCTTCTTTCTGGAGTTCAATTCCTAGTAGTTCTTCAGCGACACTGGCTGGAATTGTACCAATCCGTTTGTTATCGTAGATATTAAAACCACGATTCACTAATAGTAATTTGCCAGTATGGATAATCTTTCTTGCAGTTCCTGGAGCAAATCCAAGTTCGATAAGGTCATCTTTTGTTACAGTTTTAATCATGTGCTCTCCTTTTCTAATTAGATTAAGTACGGGGAGGATTAACTCCCCTTGTCTTATACTTATTTTTGTTTTACATCTACTAAATGGATAGCATCCGCCTTGTAATACATCGTTGAACTAATCATAGTAGCTTGTAAATTGTCAAATGTAACTGGTACTTGATCCATTGCTTGGATATAGTCATTATCGACTAAAGCTTCTGGATTGTCTACTGAGACTTGGGTTGATTTCTTTTTGAATTGTCCATCCTTGATCGTTACATTGTATTTCCAACCAATGATTTTATCGGTATTAAAACGTCTTTCGCTACCATCTCGGTTTTTGATAATTTCTCCGTTTGCATCTGCTCGGACTTCCGTTTCAAATTTTGGAATGACTTCATCCAATTCAAATTTTGTTCCAATGTTATTGAAATTCCAGTCATTTTGTGAGAGCATTTTTGCCATATTTAATTTCTCCTTTTGATATTTTCTTTGATTGTAGGGATTAAATCTTCTCTTTTAAAGAGAATTGCCCTTTCTATTAATCCACTTGCTAAATCTGGTGGATATTCCATATTGTTGAGTGCGAGATAGTTAGATTTCTCATACTCATGCAGTAAGTTATTGTCGTATAGAAATTTATACGCTTTTAGAATAGCTCCAGAACCTTTATAGGTAAACCATTCTAATTTTTGTTCTAGTTCTGTCTTTGGTTTTGAAATAATGATAGAGACAGGTTTTGAGTGACCTAAAAACTTTTCCCAAGATCTCAAAGGTTTTGAGAAGTGACTATCACTATAGAACCTCACTTTTTCTTTGAGGTATCCCTTGGTAAAGTTAAGAAGATCTATTTCTGAATGCAACCATTCTTGAATGAAGTAGTGAGCTTTTGCTTTCCTAAGTTCTAACTCAGTTCTTATCCAATTTTCTATATACCGCTTGCTGATCCCGAGCTTTTCAGCTTGTTCTAAGCGCTTATCGTAAATTCTAAGTCTTTCATCATCATTGGGTTTTCTTAAATATAAGGTCTGACCGATCGTTTCATCTCCGTAGGTATTGTAGTAGGTGCTTTTTCCATATAGAAAGCGTTTCTTCTGACAAATCTTTAGAAGTTGATTAGGAGTGAAATAGGGTGTTTCATTAAAATCATCTATTGCAATATCAATTCGTCTTACTGAAAAATGAATGTAATTGTAGTAGAGGTTGTTCAGAAACTGTCTTTCGGAGAGACTATTTGGATCTAATACCATATCTCTATAGAACTCTAGTGCCTGTCCTGACATGACAAGCATGTAGGACGACTCTTTCGATCCATAGTAGATACGGATATTCCCATAATGAAGCTGGCTATCATAGTTATAGTATTTAAGGCTCCCCTTATTCTCAATAAATAGGTCAAAGTCAAGAAATAGGATATCTTCGATTATTTCTTTTGGCGAAAATTCAGTCTTATCAAACTGAATTTGAATCCAGTCAAATACAGAACGTAAATGCTCATTTTTTGCCATAGATTTTGATTCAACTTTTTGCCTAATTTTGCCACCCTTAAAATCTCCAAAACCCTTGGTAATACTGAATTTTTTCGATGGTACACCTAACTTGCAGAGGGTGGTGTTACTACACACCCTATCGGTCAAAAATGGTCCGTCCGCATCTACGCTCATTTTCGGCTTTCTGCCTCATGGCTCAGCCGAAAACTCGCTATTAGCCGAACCTATTTTTTGACCTCTTGTTAACAAACCCTAGTAAGCCGGTTTGCATCGACTCTTCAATATCTTGGATTTTCTTTTTTAGGTTGGAATTCTCAATTTTTATCAGTCGCATTTCTCGCTTAAATTCCTGTTTTAAGGCGCTCAGTTCATCGTAGAGCTCATCTATTACTTGGTTTAGGGATTCATGTTCATTGTCTGCTAGACTCCCAAATACGGCTTGTATAGCCTCTTTTAGACCTATTTCAAGTTTTAGTTTAGCTAACTTTTGAAATTGTCTAAGGTCTTCGTCTGTAAAATCATAGGCAACTGTATAACTTAATTGATGAGTTCTGGGATTTCTACTGATAGGAACTTTAATTTTCTTAAATTCCTTGCCACTTATCTCTTTAATCAGTTGAATCCAATTTTTAAGAGTAGAGGTAGAGTTTAGGCCAGAAATTTGATTGACTAACTCTTTATTGGTCATCTTTTTGTGAAACCTCCGAAATTTTCTTGTGCAACTGAAGAGTTTTCTGTGGTATAATTGTTACATAATATGTTTTGATCTTGGAACGAACGGCACATTTGTTTCAAGATTTTTTATTTTGTCGAATCCTACCTCCTTTATTAAAATTTTTTAAATCGACTACTAGTTACATACGCTTTTACCTCCTTTTATGCTATAATATTCTCAATGGAATATTCAATCTCAAAATAAATATTCCTTATGGAATAATTCTATTTTATACCGTTTAGAATATTTTGTCAAGCTAAAATATACGAATAAGAATATCTATAGGAGAATTATGTATACAGAGGATTATAAATTTTCAGAGAGGTTAAAAACTCTCAGAAAATCAAAAAAGTTAACTCAAGTACAAATATCGGAATTAATTGGAGTTCAACAAGGGACATATTCTCGGTGGGAGAATGGAACGTTAGAACCAGGATTAGAATTCGTTGTGAAATTAGCAAATATCTTTGGGACTACTACAGATTATTTGCTGGGACAAAAACCTTATTCAATTATCAGTAGTTTACCTCTAGAACAATTAGATCTTACCAATATTGCAAACTTTTCAAAGGATGAGTTTGATATTTTGAAACATTCAATAGCAGTTTCGGTGGCAAGAAATAAAATAAAGGCAACAGAACTAAAAGATAGAGTTATAGAAAAAAATCAGTTGTCAGAAAAAGATGCAGAACTTTTGAATAAGATTTTTGAAGAAGTTAAAACTTATTGGGAAAATTAGGAGGACGCTAGTCTTCAAAATTCCCTCCCAAAATGTGTCCAAAATATTGACAGAATTCTAGCTTTTCATTATAGTTCTTATGGAACTTTTTTTCTACAACAAAATAGGCTCCATAATATCCATAGGGGATTTACCCACTACAAATAGTATAGAGCCGGTTTTATTAATGTCCTGCATTTCCTAATAAGTTAACCATGACAACACCAATGATAATCAAAATTAAACCGATAATGCTATAAACATTTAGTGTTTCTTTGAAAATCATTACTGCGATAGAGGCTGTCAAAACTAAACCGACAGCTGACCATGTTGCATAAGCTATTCCTAAAGGAATTTTTTGCATTGCTAGTGAGAGGAAATAGAAACAAACGCCATAGCTAAGTAGGGCAGAAACGGTTGGAATAGGCTTTGTAAAACCGTCTGATAATTTCAAAAGGTTAGTTCCCAATATCTCTCCTACAATGGCGATAAAAAGATAAAAGTATGACATGTCTTTAACCTCCTATATGTCATGTTTTTGCTCTAAGAGCTATTATAGCTATCCGTTTTTTATAAATCTTGGCACAAGTCATGAGAATTTGTAGTAAAACTGTGGCAGACACTTTTTCAGAACCAATAGCTGATAAGTTTAGTATATCATAAGATAAATTTAAAAAAAAAAGTTTTGTTAGAAAATGAATTATCAAATTCTTGGGCTAAAGAGTTATTTTTGTTAAAATAATAAAAAACACTTACCCTAATTAAAGGAGAAAATAAAATGATTACATTAACTGTTAATCGTACAAGTGTCTTGAATACCTCTGGATGAATATAACCTGTTGGGACATATCGTCTATTCTCTGATGATGCTCTTAGAACGATAAGGTATGGAGTGTTACCAAAAAGTTACTAAAATTTGAAAAATGAGTCTATTTTGCAAGATTCAAAAGGCTTAAAACCCTATTAAATCAGGGTTGTAAGATTTAAATAATGGAGTTATGGAACTCAAAATCCAGTGTCCGCAAGGACGTGCCGGTTCGACCCCGGCCGCCGGTATAGATTATAAAGGAGTTTTACTCCTTTTTTTGTTTTATTTTTTTCTTTTTTATGATATAATTAACCGGTAAAGTTTCTTTTAGTGAATTAGAAGGAGTTAATTTTGTCTGAAGTTGCAAATAAAATCGATCGATTTTTAAATTCTATTTTATTGTTATCAGAAAATCAGCATGAGATTTTAGTTGGTTCTTGTACAAGTGGTGTTTCATTAACCAACACTCAGGAACATATTTTGATGCTGGTTGCTGATGAAGCTCTAACCAATTCTGTCTTAGCAAAGAAATTGAATGTTAGTCAGGCGGCTATCACGAAGGCTGTGAAACCTTTATTAAGCCAGGGAATGTTAGAGACTTATCGCGATGAGAATGATGCTAGGGTTCTCTATTATCGCTTAACTGAGATTGGTAAGCCGATTGCATTAGAGCATCAGCACCACCATCAGCATACCCTTCATACTTATGAGGATGTTTTGTCGAAGTTTACTAATAATGAGCAAGGGGTTATTTCGCGGTTTTTAGATTTATTGGAAGAGGAGTTATAGTTTGAGGTATATTACGGTTTCGAATTTATCGTTTTATTATGACCGGGAACCGGTTCTGGAAGGAATCAATTACTACTTAGATAGTGGGGAGTTTGTAACCTTGACCGGTGAAAATGGTGCTGCTAAGTCAACCTTGATTAAGGCTAGTCTTGGGATTTTACAGCCCAAGGTCGGGACAGTTGAGATTTCAAAGACGAATGTTAAGGGAAAGAAGTTAAGGATTGCTTATTTGCCGCAACAGATTGCTAGTTTTAATGCAGGATTTCCCAGTACGGTCTATGAATTTGTGAAGTCAGGTCGGTATCCTCGTAAAGGCTGGTTTCGAAAGTTGAATGAGCACGATGAAAAGCATATTCTGAAGAGTTTAGAATCTGTTGGGATGCTGGAGTTCAAGGATCGGGCGATTGGTTCTTTGTCTGGTGGTCAGAAACAGCGGGCCGTCATTGCTCGGATGTTTGCTTCAGATCCGGATATCTTTGTTTTAGATGAACCTACGACAGGGATGGATGCGACGACAAAGAGTGATTTTTATGAGTTGATGCATCACAGTGCGCATCACCATCAAAAATCTGTTTTGATGATTACGCATGATCCTGAAGAGGTTAACCAATTTGCGGATCGGAATATTCATTTGGTTCGTGACCAAAGCTCTCCTTGGAGATGTTTTAATGTCCATGATACTGAAGGGGAGGGTGACCATGCTTGATTTATTCCAGTATGATTTTATGCAACGGGCCTTGTTGGCTATGGTTGCCATGAGTCTTTTTTCTCCTGTATTAGGGATTTTCTTGATTTTAAGACGGCAGAGTCTTATGAGTGATACGCTAAGTCACGTCTCTCTTGCGGGTGTCGCTTTTGGGCTTTTCCTTGGGATCTCTCCGACGCTTTCGACTATGATCATTGTCATTATAGCTGCGGTTTTTCTAGAGTATTTGCGGACCTTATTTAAGGACTTTATGGAGATCGGGACGGCAATTCTAATGTCCACTGGTCTTGCCCTAGCTTTGGTACTGATGCGTGGTGGTGGGAAAAGCTCCATGAGCTTGGATCAATATTTGTTTGGTTCTACCCTAACCATTACGGATGAACAGGTGATCGCCTTGTTTGTGATTGCTTTCGTTGTATTAGTGCTGACGGCCTTATTCTTGCGGCCTATGTATATTTTGACCTTTGATGAAGATACGGCCTTCGTAGATGGCCTTCCGGTCCGGACCATGTCCATCTTATTTAATGTGGTAACGGGTGTTGCTATTGCTTTAATGATTCCTGCAGCAGGATCGTTATTGGTTTCAACCATCATGGTCTTACCGGCTAGTATTGCGCTGAAATTAGGGAAGAACTTCCGTGGGGTCATGCTGATTGCGGTCATTATTGGCTTTATCGGGATGTTTAGTGGGTTGATTTTGTCTTATATTGCAGATACACCAGCAAGTGCCAGCATCACGCTTTTATTTGTGGCCTTGTTCTTGCTTGTGAATCTTGGATCACGTTTGAGGAAGTAAATATGAAATTTAAAAAAATAGGTTTAATGTTGTTGGTGGCTTTTGCTCTTATCTTAACTGCTTGTGGCAAAAGTCAGAGTCAAAATGGAAAATTAAAAGTGATGACCACTTTTTATCCTGTTTATGATTTTACAAAAAATATTGTCGGAGATGAAGGAACGGTAGACCTGCTCATTGGAGCGGGATCAGAGCCTCATGAATATGAATTGTCTGCTAAGGGACGGGCTATGATTCAAGATTCGGATGTTTTCGTCTATGAGAATGAAAACATGGAAACGTGGGTTCCAAATCTTTTGAAATCAATGAAGGATAAGAAAACCAAAGTGATCGATGCCACCAAGGGCATGGTCTTGCTTCCTGGATTGGAAGAGGAACATGAACACGAAGGGGGCGAAGAACACCATCATGAATATGATCCTCACCTTTGGCTCTCTCCACATCGTGCCATGAAGATGGTAGAGTCGATTCGCGATCAGTTGGTCGCAGCTTATCCAGATAAGAAAAAGACGTTTGAGAAAAATGCGCAAGCTTATTTGAAGAAGTTACAGGCTTTGGATCAAGCTTATCAGGATGGCTTGAAAGATGCTAAGCAAAAGAATTTTGTGACCCAACACGCGGCTTTCCGTTACTTGGCCTTGGATTATGGCTTAAACCAAGTGGCTATTTCAGGGATTTCACCTGATAGCGAACCTTCTGCTGCACGATTGCGTGAATTGACAGAGTATATCAAGAAAAATGAGATCAAGGTGATTTACTTTGAGGAAAATGCTTCTAAGTCCTTGGCGAAAACCTTGTCTTCTGAAGCTGGTGTTGAGTTGGCTGTCTTAAATCCTTTGGAAAGCCTGACGGATCAAGAAATGAAAGATGGCGAAGACTACGTGTCTGTTATGAAGGAGAATCTGAAGGCACTAGAGAAAACCACATCCCAAGCTGGTAAGGATATTCAACCGGAACATGAGGAAGATGCTAAGACAGTTCAAAAGGGCTATTTCGAGGATAGTCAAGTGAAGGATCGTAGCTTAGCAAATTATGCAGGTGATTGGAAATCGGTTTATCCATACTTGCAAGATGGAACGTTGGATCAGGTCTTTGATTATAAGGCAAAATTAAATCCAACTATGACGGCTGCTGAGTATAAGGAATATTATACCAAGGGTTACCAAACAGATATTGATCGGATTAAGATTGATAAGGATTCAATGGAGTTTTATCAAAAAGGATCTTCTAAGAAATATACCTATAAATACGTAGGTAAGCACATTTTGACTTATAAGAAGGGGAATCGTGGTGTTCGTTATCTCTTTGAAGCGAAAGAGAGCGATGCGGGAGACTTCAAATATGTTCAATTTAGTGACCATGAAATTACTCCGGTAAAGGCAGCTCACTTCCACATTTTCCATGGAGGAAAGAGTCAAGAAGCGCTTTATGATGAGTTGGAAAATTGGCCAACTTATTATCCTTCCAACTTATCTGGTTTAGAAGTGGCACAGGAAATGCTGGCTCATTAAGAGCTATATCAAAAGAAAGACTAGGACTGATTATCCCGGTCTCTTTTTGATTAAAAATGGGGAGCAAAGCTTGTCAAATGCTTGAAAATACGTTACAATGAAAGGGCTTTAAATTAAAAAATGTATGGGGAATTTTAAATGAAAAAAGTTGGTGCAATTCTTGTGAGTCTTCTCAGTGTGGTCCTGTTGGTAGCTTGTTCGCAACAGGGAACGAGCAAAAAATCAACCACTTCTTCTAGTCAAACGACAACCTCTTCTGAGGTCAAAAAGACGGATGCTTCTAGTTCGGAAGTGAAGGAGAAAGAAAAAAAAGAAGAGAAAAAAGAAGTGAAGAAAATGGATCTTGAGGCTATTGCCAATGGAGACTACAGCAGTATTGCTGGTGTCTGGCAAGATGATAAGGGAAACAAGCTGGTCTTTAACGACAAAGGGTTGGTCTCACAAGAGTTAGAGGGCTATGGAGCTTCTTTGACGGATTATGGAACAGCCTCAGAAGGCATTTATGGTGGTCGTGATGGAGGCTTCTTGTTGGAGTATATTCCTGCAGGAGTGACCATTGGTGATCAGGTCGATGATCAAGGACAAGTCGTCTTTAAAGATACATCAGATGCCTCTAAAAACCGCTTATGGTCTGGTGTTGGTATCGCTAGTTTTGGGGAACAAGGCTCGATCTACTATCATGTAGGAGATGAATAATGGAAAAAAGAGGCTGGGACAAAAGTCCTAGCCTCTCAATTATTTTTGGATTGTCAAGCAAG
>NZ_JAJCHF010000034.1:0-12005 GCF_020554365.1 Streptococcus sp. 210928-DFI.4.42 | reverse complement strand
TAAAAACACCCCAAAAGTTAGATTTTTTCTGTCTAACTTTTGGGGTGCGGTTCATCATTACTAAGGATCTTGTAATTTTATTTTTCCATAAAGGCCTTGAGTCGGCGAACAGCTTCTTTCAAGGTATCCAAATCTGTCGCATAAGACAAGCGAACATTTTCAGGGGCACCAAAGCCAGCTCCCGTTACTAAAGCAACCTCTGCTTCTTCTAAAATTGCTGTGGTAAATTCCGTCACATCTGTATAGCCCTTCATCTCCATGGCCTTATTGACATTTGGGAAGAGATAGAAGGCTCCTTGAGGTTTGATGGCTTCAAAACCAGGTACTTCATTCAACAAAGGATAAATAGTATTCAAGCGTTCCTCAAAAGCTTGACGCATGATCTCAATAGAAGATTGGTCTCCTGTGAGGGCTTCGATTGCGGCATATTGGGAAACGGTTGTTAAGTTGGAAGTTGTTTGGCTGATCACCTTGGCCATAGCTCCGATAATCTCAGAATCTCCTACAGCAAAACCAACCCGCCAACCTGTCATAGCATAGGTTTTAGAAACTCCATTTATCACGATAGTTTGCTTGCGAATCGCTTCTGATAAGCTAGAAATGGGCGTAAAGGTATTGCCATTGTAGACCAATCGTCCATAGATATCGTCTGCCAAAATCAAGATGTCATGCTCGACAGCCCAATTTCCGATTGCTTCGAGTTCTTCTTTACTGTAGATCATCCCTGTTGGATTGGATGGCGAATTCAGCAAGACAACTTTGGTCTTGTCTGTCCGAGCTGCTTCCAGTTGCTCAACCGTTGCCTTGAAGTGATTTTCTTCTGTTGTTTGGAAAGTAACAGGTGTGCCTTCTACCATCTTGACCTGGTCTACATAAGAAACCCAGCAAGGGGTTGGAATGATGACTTCATCACCTAGATTGATGACAGAAGTAAAGAAGGCATAGAGGATAAACTTAGCACCAGTACCGACCACAACCTCATTTCGGTTCACTGCATAGCCATAAAACTCTTTCATATAGTCGCTAATGGCATCCTTCAATTCTGGAAGTCCAGATGCTACCGTATAAAAGCTAGCGCGACCATCCTCGATGGAAGCGACTGCTGCTTCTTGAATATTTTTTGGAGTCGCAAAGTCAGGTTGACCCAGGGTCAAACTTAAGATATCACGACCTTCTGCTGCCAAAGCTTTGGCACGCGCATTTGCAGCCAAGGTCACACTTTCTTCCATTTCCAATACACGATTTGATAATTTCATATTTCCTCCTCAAATCTTAAAAAACACCGGTGACTTTCCCAGTCTTGAAATCCACCACATAATAAGAGCTCCCAGCCTTGACTTCCCAGATCGGTTTGCCTTTAAAGCGTCCAAAAGTTACCCCATCAATCGCGTCCTGACTCTTCTCTTTGACGACAAAAGCTGCCTCTTTAGAACTAACTCCTTCTTTCAAAGGGTAGGTATAGACTGCATCATCCACCTGCCCTACTAAGACCGCTAGTTCTTTCCCCTCTTGGTCCTTGCCAATAAAGGAAAGATAGGCTTCTTTGCCATGAAAGAAACTCTCCGTCTCAATGCTAGCAATCGAAGAGTGAGACAGAGCTATTTTTCTTGCTTGCGCCCTTTGATCCTGCAAGCGATCTGAAGTTTTTTCAGCAAGAAATAGCCAAGAAAAAAGGACCGTCAACACTAAGATACAGATTCCTATTATATGTTGCCATATTATAAAAAGATAATTTTTCTGTTTCACTCCCTCATTATACACCAAAGCCACCTAGAATTCTATAGATTTTCAAGAAAGAATTGTTACTAATATTTCATACCTGTTACAATGTTTTAGTATAAAATTGTTTGATAAACAAAGTAAAATTAACATCTATGCTATCATTTGTTGATAGTTTAATAAATTTGTCACAATTTTGTAACTAATTTGAAAATAAAATTAAACGACAGAAATACTATTTATTGATAAAATATAGATATGGAAAATTTAAAGAGATTATTCAAAGAAGCAAACGTAGATTTAAAAACCATGATCGTCTTCCACAAGGCAGAACGATTGATCCGTGCGTCTGAGGCTCATATCTTTAAAAAGCACCAGTTGACACCAACTCAATTCTCTGTACTTGAAACCTTGTACAGTAAAGGCGATCTCCGCATTCAAGATCTGATTGACAGCATTCTTGCGACCTCTGGAAATATGACTGTGGTTATTCGCAATATGGTCCGAGATGGTTGGATTACACGCGAAACCGATCCAGAAGACCGCCGTGCTTATCTTGTATCTATTACAGATGCCGGTCGTAAAAAGATCGAAGAAGCTCTTCCAGATCATATCAAGAATATTCAACGCTTGATGCAAGTCTTTAATAGTGGCGAGCAAGCTGAGTTGACAGAACTCTTGAAGAAATTCAAACATATCGCCTAAGCCTACTGCTCAAGACGATTCTGACTCCAAAATCCTCTATTTTGGAGTTTTCATCGTGCATTCTCTTTATCTAACAGATCAAAAAAATATTCCTGACGCTTCTCAGGAATATTTTTATTTATTCTTTCACAAAGATCCATTCCTTCTCTTGCGATAAATCCTCACGATAAAAGAAACCTGCTACTTCTAATGATTTCAGATCTTCTAGCTGGGTGATTTCTTCCTTCATCATAGCTGTCACCATGGCCCCACGTGCTTTTTTTGAAATCGTCGAGTGAATCTTCAGTGTCCCACCACGATTCTCCATGAATTTGATCCGAATCATTCGCTCACGAATGGCTTTTGAAAAGACCTGTTCAAACTCAGAAGACAAAAGGGATAAGATCTGCTCCTCACCTTCTACTACCTGATCATAGTCCTCTTTCCAGAATGCCTTTAGAGATTTTCCAGCTGGTTTTAGCTTCATCATAAAATCCAAGCGATGGGGCGCAATCCCTTCATAGGCCGGGATAACTCCATAAAGGGCAGTGGTGATCAACAAATGTTCCTGAAGATAGGCCTGCTCTTTTTCGGATAAGTCTTGACGCTCGATACTACGATACATAAGGCCATCAAACAATTCCAAAGCAGGATAGGTTTTAGCACTCCCAGCTAACAGAGCCTCAATTCTTTCCTTTTCTACTAGGGCTCTTTCCTCTGAGATCCCGTAAAAGGTCGCTAATTCTTCTAGGGAGAATTGCTTCAAAGCTTGGAGGATGGTTTTTGTGTTCTCTGACAAGGGTTGGGGCTCGACGATACGAGCCTGTTCGTTCAGTTCTTTAGCGGATGGAATTAATAGTTTCATAGGTCTATTGTACCATATTTTTTAAATTTTCTTGACAGGAGTTTTTATAAATGTTATTATCTAGTTATGAAAACTAGATTTAAGAAAGGTGAAGATTTCGTGACCACTTTTTCCTATCCAACGTGGGAGCAACTACCTGAGCTAGATCTCTATCTCGATCAGGTTCTACTTTATGTCAATAAAACCTGTGCACCTTTCCTCCCTTCTTCAGATAAGGGCTTGACGGCTGCCATGATCAACAATTACGTAAAACATGGCTATGTCGAAAAACCAGATAAGAAGAAATACCAGCGTAGACAGGTGGCTCGCTTGATCGCTATTACAACCTTAAAAACGGTCTTTTCTATTCAGGAGATCGCTTCTACCTTAAATTTCTTGCAGGACCAGGCGAGTTCAGATCTTCTCTATAATAGCTTTGTCGCTTATCTCAATGAGCAAAAAGAGCCGATCGCTCCCATCATTCGCTCTGCCTGTCAGACGGTTCAACTTTATCTTGAAACCCTATCTTACATTCAACCAGCAAAAACGGAGGAAGAAACTAATGAATTACACCATGAAACTAAGTAAAAAATTATCCTTTGGAGAAGAGATCGCCAATAGCGTAACCCATGCTGTTGGCGCCCTCCTCATGTTGATCTTACTTCCGATCTCAGCAGTCTATAGCTTTGAGCAACACGGTCTCCTCAGTGCTTTTGGGACTTCTATCTTTGTGATCAGCCTCTTTTTGATGTTTCTGTCTTCGACCGTCTACCATGCTATGTCTTACGATTCACCTCAAAAGTATGTGCTTCGTATTATCGACCATTCCATGATTTACATTGCGATCGCAGGTAGTTACACACCGGTCGTCCTCACCTTGATGAACAACTGGATGGGCTACAGCATTATCTTGATCCAATGGGGGACCACCATCTTTGGTATTCTCTACAAAATCTTTGCCAAAAAAGTCAATGAAAAGTTCAGTCTCGCTCTTTACTTGATCATGGGCTGGTTGGTCATCTTTATTATTCCCCAAATCGTTAGCCAAACCAATCCGATCTTCTGGGGTCTCATGCTCATGGGCGGTCTGTGCTACACGGTTGGAGCTGGCTTTTATGCTAAGAAAAAACCATACTTCCACATGATTTGGCACCTCTTCATCCTGGCAGCTTCTGCTCTTCAGTATTTAGCCATCGTTTACTTTATGTAATACGCTCACCACTCTTCGGAGTGGTTTTTTTGTGATTTTTTCTGTACAATAGAAAAAAACTGTATGGGGACAGTCAGGATGAAGACGAGCAAATACCAACAAATTATTCATGTACTAAAAAAAGCCATTCAAGATGGAGAACTGGAAACTGGAGAGAAAATTCCCTCCGTTCGCCAGTTAGCTAGTCAATTTTCTTGTAGTAAGGACACAGTGCAACGGGCCTTGCTGGACTTGACTTACCAGCACTTCCTCTATGCTAAGCCTCAAAGTGGCTACTATGTTTTGGAGCAAGAACCTAATCGACATGAGGATCTTCCACTAAAATTAGAGAAAGACCGCAACCAGGCTTTTGAGGACTTCCGGACCTGTATCAATGAAACCTTGATTGGACGGGAGAATTATCTCTTCAACAACTTTTCGGACCAAGCAGGCTTACTCGAAGTACGTCAATCGATTCAAGGCTTATTGAAGGAAGAAGGTATTTATACGACTGCGGATCAGATTGTTTTGACTGCTGGTACCCAGCAGGCGCTCAATATCCTCAGCCAGATTGACTTTCCCAATAAAAAATCGCAGATCTTGATCGAGCAACCGACTTATCATCGGATGAACCAACTCTTAGATTCGCAGCGACTTGCCTACCGTACCATTCAACGTAATTTAACGGGGATTGATCTCGAGGAACTTGAAGAGATTTTCAAAAGTGGCCATATCAAATTCTTCTACACGATCCCTCGTTTTCACTATCCGCTTGGTCATAGCTATTCGACCAAGCAGAAAGAAGCGATCTTGCAACTAGCTGACCAATATGATGTCTACCTTGTTGAGGATGACTATCTTGGAGATCTTGATGGCAGCAATGCTCCATCTTTTCATTATTTGGATCAAAAGGACCGAGTCATCTATATCAAATCTTTTTCGACCAATCTCTTTTCTGCTCTTCGTATCACTTCCATGATTCTTCCCCAAGACCTTCTAAAGCCAGTCTTGACCTATAAGACGATTCTGGACTATGATAGCAATCTGATCATGCAAAAGGCTTTGAGTCTCTACATTGATAACGGTATGTATCTGACCAATAAAAAGCGACTCTTAGCCAGAAAAAAAGAAGAAGAAGCCAGTCTAAAGACCTTGATGGCCCAGTCTCCTCTTCTTCCTCATCTGACCCTGACCCACGATGGGATCCTTTTAGAACTCAGCCAAGTTCAATCCCTTGCTGCCTTAAAACACAGTGGACTTCCGCTTGATTTCTTTGAAGCAGCCTACATCGCTTCTTGTCCTTATCAACTCGCCAAGATCAAATCGGCAGATGTGACCAATGTTTTACCAAAGCTTACGCCTTTTTTTGAAAGAGAAACCCTCATATAGACTATACGAGGGTCTTTCTTATTTCTTCAATTGCTCATAAACAAGTTTGGCATTTTGAAGGCCGATCCGATAATCGAGGCGGATCAGGCGAATCGCTTCCATCTCTGGTTCTTTGAGGTACTTCTCTCTTTGTTCCTTGGAAATACTACCTGGTTTTAGAAGATAATGAGTAAATTGATTTCTGACTCTATTGAGCTCAACTTGAAGGGTGAAGTAGAGTCCAAATAAGACAATCACAACTCCCATCATGATCAGATCGTTTGACATGGTGTATGCTCCCTTTTTCTGTTCTTTTCTTTATTTTACAGCTTTCAAGCAAGAAAAACAAGAGGCTGGGACAAAAGTCCTAGCCTCTTGTTTTTGGATTGTCGAGCAAGACGCAGTGGTTGAGTGGGCTCTACTACGCTGTTTTCATCAGCTTTTACAGCCCTACTCAACTGTGCGGAGGTGGGACGACGAAATCGAATTCTAACGAATTACCGATTTCTGTCCCACTCTCCTTGTTTGTCCTTATTTCATCATACCAGCCTGGAGATCATACATTTTCTTATACGTTCCTCCTAGAGCAATGAGTTGATCGTGATTGCCTGATTCGATGATTTTTCCTTTATCGAGAACATAGATGCAATCGGCATCTTGGATGGTAGAAAGACGATGGGCAATGGCAATGGTTGTCCGCCCTTGGCGCATCTTCTTCAGAGAGTTTTGGATCATCTCTTCCGTCTCTTGGTCGATATTGGCAGTGGCCTCATCCAAAATGAGGATCTTAGGCTGAGCAGCAATGGTCCGGGCAAAAGCCAGAAGCTGACGCTGACCGGTCGATAAGGTAGAACCCCGCTCTGTTACCGGATGATCATAGCCACCAGGTAGACTCTCAATAAAGTCTGCTACATCCACAAATGCAGCTGCTTGTCGGATTTCCTCATCTGTCAGTTCTTCATGATACATTCGGATATTAGAAGCAATGGTTCCATGATAGAGGAAGGGTTCCTGCAACACTAGACCAATGGACTTGCGCAAGGCTTCCTGGCTATAGTCCTTGATATCCTGTCCATCAATCAAGATCTGGCCACGATCAAATTCATAAAAGCGCATGAAGAGATTGATAATAGAGGATTTACCAGAACCAGTATGACCAACAAAAGCGATGGTTTGTCCGTTTTTGACCTCAAAGGAGATATCTTTTAGGACATCCCGTTTGCCATCATAAGAAAAAGATACATGGTCAAAGCGAATATCTCCCCGCTCGATTTCTTTCAGGCTACCAGCTTGCTTGGGCTCATAGTCGTCTCGATCCATCATCTCAAAGACACGCGCTGCTGAAATGGTAGAGGTCTGCAAGGTTGCAAAATTTTGAGTGACATCAATCAAGGGCTGGAAAAGCTGGCTAACATACTGGATAAAGGCATAGATAAGACCTGCTGTAAAGCCAGAGGACTGCCAATTTAGGCCGAAAAAGGTTAGAATAACCGCATAAGCCAGAACCTGTAACAGGGTCATAGCTGGCCTCAAAAAGAGGGAATTGACATCCACAGATCGGTTGGCGTAATCCAAATGTTCCCCATTAATCTGTTCGAATTCATCCGTCAAGCGCTTTTCTTGACGAAAGGCCTGCACGATCCGCATTCCTTCAATGGATTCCGATAATTTTACATTGATATCTGATAATTTTTGTCGGGTCATCTTGACCAAGCGATTGGATAACTTGCGATAGAGACGGATGGAAAACCAAATAATGGGAAGAAAAGGCAGGATCCAAATGGTCAAATGCCAGTCCAAACTAAACATGGTTACCAGGGTGACTAGAAAGAGTAAAAAGGATGAAACCAGGCTTGAAAAGACCGTAGAAAACATATCTGCGACTGCCTGTGTATCATTGGTCACACGCGAGACAATCGAACCTGCTGCTGTCTGGTCATAAAAGGACATGCCCAGTCTTTGAAGATTTTTGAAAATATCTAGACGGATATCTCTTACGATGGAATTGGATACACACGCAAAGGTTAACTGGCTCAGGTAAGTTGCCAGCACACGCCCAATGAATAACCCATAGTAGAGAATCAAAAACTGAAAAGCTGTCAGTACTGGAGAGCCGGCTTCTGTTGGATCCACTAGGTGGTCAATATACCAGCGAGCTGCAAGTGGGATCGCCGTCAATAACAGACTAGTTAGGAAGGTAAAGGCTAAGGCTAGGGCTGTTAGCCATTTATAACGCCACATGTAAGTCAAGAGCCGCTTCATCACATGAGCTTCAGATGTTTTCATTCAGCTTTCCCTCCATTTCTTCTGATAATTGTTGGGCTTGGTAGGTTTCATAGTACCAACCTTTTTGAGCCATTAATTCCTCGTGATTTCCTCGCTCCTTGATCTGTCCATTCTCCATTACTAGAATCAAATCCGCATGAACGATCGCTGATAGGCGGTGGGCTGTAATGATCGTTGTTTTCCCCTTGCGTTCTAGCTTCATATTTTCAATGATTTGGTGCTCCGTTTTAGCATCTACTGCAGACAGGGAATCATCCAGAATCAAGATCTCAGGATTCATGACCAATGCTCGACTCATGGCAATTCTTTGCTTTTGCCCGCCAGAAAGAGAGACCCCTCTCTCTCCTAACACTGTCTCCATCTGGTCTGGCATGACCAGAATATCCTCATAGACTCCACAAGTTCTCAGAGCCTTCATTACCTCTTCTTCCTCGATCTGTGGATCTGAAAAAGCTACATTCTCACGAATGGTCATGGCAAAAAGGATCTGATCCTGAGGGACATAGCCGATCAAGCTTCGAAGATCCTCTAAGCGATAATGTTTGATGGAGATTCCATTGAGCAAAATATCTCCCTGCTCCAAGTCATGCTCTCTAAGCAAGAGACGCAACAAGGTAGTCTTTCCAGATCCAGTTGGTCCTACAATTCCAAGGGTTTGCCCTTTTTCTAAATGAAAGGCAACCTTCTCAAGGACAGGCTCTTTCTCATAGGCGAATTCTTCAATGTCATATTCCAAATCTCCGTTTTGAATGACTGTAACTGGTTGACTTGGATCTTGGATATCAGGTGTTTCTGCTAAAAGTGTCTCAATCCGATCATAGGAGACGCTAGCACGCTGACTAATATTAAACAAGAAGCCCATGGCTTGAAGGGGCCAGACGAGCATATTGAGATAGGTAATAAAGGTTACGATTTGTCCAACCGTCAGGCTTCCTTCCTGAACAAATAGCCCCCCGAAGTAGAGCGTCAAAACATAGGAGAGACCGACAAAAAGAAGAGTAGTCGGATCAAACAAAGCATTGTAACCGACTGAAGTCATATTTTTTGAAAAGACCATCTGATTGGTTTTTTCAAAAGCCTGAATCTCATCTGCCTGAAAGCCAAAGGATTTGGTCACTTTGACTCCTGATACTGATTCCTGAACAAAGTTGTTCAGCTCTGAGAAGCCTTCTTGGGCCTCTTTGAAGGCTTTGTGGTTTTTGCGTCCAATGGCGGAAGTCACTACCACCATAACCGGTAGAGGCAAAATAGCTAAGAGGGTTAAGCGCCAATCAATCATGAAAAACATGCTGACTAGGGTCACCAAGGCGGTCACAGAAGCATCCACTGCAGACATAACCCCGCCACCAGCAAACATGGTTACCGCATTAATATCATTAGTAGCATGGGCCATGAGATCACCTGTCCGATAACGCTGATAAAAAGACGGAGACATGAGCGTAAATTGCTGAAACAAACGGTAACGCAAGATCCGAGCCAACTTATTGGCCGTCCCAAAAATATAGCGTCTCCAAACAAAACGAAGGCCATACATGGCTAGAGCTGAGAGGACCAAAAGGGCAATATCCATAACTAACTGCCCCAGTGTCAGCTTTCTTTTATCGATCAAATCGATCACAAGGCCCATGATTCTTGGAGGAATGAGATTTAAAAAGCTAACCAAGATCAAGGCCCCTATCCCGATCAAGTATCGCTTCTTCTCTAAATTAAAAAACCAAGATAATTTCCTCAACAGATTCATCTTATTTCCCCTTTTTTGTGAGTTGCCAACTACTATCCACTAGAGCAAACAAGTCCTCATCAGTAATTGTTTCATCTAGAGGGATACTCACCCAATATTTTTTATTCATATGAAAAGCTGGATAAATCCCCTTCTGCTGGATGAAACGGGCTACTTGATCAGACTTAACATTCAAAACTTCTATTTTCCCAGACTTGCCAGCATCTAGTTTTTTCCAATCAATGGTCATAAAGACACCATACCACTTGAGGGTGTCTCGGTGGCGAATGGCACCAGATTCTGGAGATCTCTCCCACAAATACTCAATCGTTCCCTGATAGTACAGAGAGATATAGGCCATGAGACGCTTGGCTTGAGGATAGAGAAATTTCTCTACCTCAAAACAAGCTTGGCGAATCCTTGCAAGACTTTCCTGACAAGCTTCTCTGACTTGGCCAACGAAATTTCCTTGTAGCTGTTCCTGATGGATCTGGATATACTCGTCCCCTGTATCCTGATCATAGACCTGAAAAGATATCTTCTGGTCGCAGACACGGACCTTTAAGAGAAAAGAGTCCGATAAGACGGGACACTGGTACTCATAGCCTGCCCCTCTCTTTTCAAATCCAAAAGCCAATCCCTTTTCTGGCTGAAAGGTGTATCGGTCAAAATAATGCTCTAAAAACATTTTCTCTCCCTTATTCATTTTTGCACTAGAAGAGGCTGGAAACAACGTCTCCAACCTTGATAACGGATCTTCAAAACTACTTCAAGCAGTGATCGTTTCTTTTTTAAAACACGATGCGCGTGCCATGCAGTTGACAAACGCCCAATTGCTCTAAAAAGAGCTGACGATTATCAAGGGTCACACCCCCACCTGGCAGGATCTGAATCTTTCCCTTAGCCGCATCTAATAAACGATGATAGTGTGCAAAACGTTGCTCTAGTGTGGTACCTGGACTTCCAGCTCGTGTTAAAATACGGGCCACACCCTGATCAGAAAGCCACTCAATCGCTTCTAGCTGATCTGTATGAGCTAACTCATCAAAGGCCATATGAAAGACAACCTCTGCCTCTCCACAGGCTGCTAGTAAAAGCTGCATGACCCTCTGGTCCAACTTTCGATCGCTCGTCAGAGCACCCAGCACAAAAGAAGTAACCCCTATTTCTTTCGCAGCCCGAATATCCGTCAGCATAGCTTCGACTTCCAGATCAGTGTAGACAAAATCGCCACCACGGGGTCGGATAATGACACATAGATCCACAGACTTCTCTCTTGTCAGTTTGATTGCTTCATTGATCACACCAATACTCGGTGTGGTTCCGCCTACTGCCAGATTGTCGCACAGTTCAATGCGACCTGCCCCAGCAGCAATCGCCTTATCAATAAAAGTTAAATTTTCTGCACAAAATTCAAAGACAAGCATGACAACTCCATTTTCAAAGACTTAAAACAAGGATATACTAACTGTTACCTTCGCATTGCCATTTTCCACTCTCGCTTTTGAGATACTATAGCCTGCTTGAGGGATCTCAAGGGTGATTTGATCACCATTCACTGTAAAGCCGCCTCCATTTTGATTGGATTGATCCTTCAAATAGTTGAGAACCAAGAATTTTGGAATGGGCATTTTCCCTAATTTAGCACCGGTCACAGTCAAATTCATGACATTGTTTTCGACTTGACCGGTCATGGTTAAATCTAGATAGCTATCAACTGGCCCTAATGATACAGGAACTTTGACGTGAAGGTCATTGCCATCCATTCCTAGTGCCATCTTTTGATAGTCAGAATTGTCAAGGGCGGATCCAGCACTTGTTTTTACGACCTGACTTAATTGTACAGAATTGAGACTTAGCTCAGTTGAGAGTCCTTCCGTGCTCACAGAGGCGTTTGAAACAGCATTTTGAGCCAGCTCAATCAAAGAACTCCCTGCCTGCACATTTCTCAGCTGCTCCCCTTCAGGAATAGTTCCAGGAACCAACAAGATCACTAATAAAATCAATAAAACGATCACCATGCCAATCAGGCGTCTTATCCACTTAAACATCTGCTCCTCCAATACGTGAAAAGTTGTATTCTTATTGTACCTTAATTCTAAAGAAATTGCGACTAAGAGGGGCCTTTACAAAGCAAAAGAGAGCGTGGGACAGAAATCGGTAATTCGTTAGAATTCGATTTCGTCGTCCCACCT
>NZ_JAJCHF010000033.1:0-16488 GCF_020554365.1 Streptococcus sp. 210928-DFI.4.42 | reverse complement strand
GCTTATCTTATTAAGTTACTCATTGCTCGTTTAAAAAGAAACTAAGTAACATTTTTCCCAAATAGTAGTTATTTGGGCTTTTTGCTACACTTTAGTTTAGTGGATTAAATCTATAAAGGTAGTGTTTATCACATTCTTGTTGAGTGATTTTATTTTATGAAGGTTGTTTATAGTTGAAGGGGGAAATAGATGGTCTCTAAAATCGATATAGCTTGGGACTTGTTCCTAGAAGGAAATATATTAGAAGCTAAAAAGTTAGTTGAACAAGATTTTTTTATTGATACCTGTACAGATTTTAGTCTTTTAAATCTGATGGGATATGTATTGTTAGCAGAAAAAGACTATGCTTCATGTACCCATATCTTTGAGAAATACATTTTATTAGCTCAACAAAATGAAGATAAAGAACATGAACACATTGGTTTACATCAATTAGCGATGATCTACAGAGAGCAGGGTGATTTTCATAAGGCTTTAAAACTCATTGAAGACGAAGAGAAGATAGTTGAAGAGCATTTTCCAAATGATAATCTAAAGAAAGCTGTGAATAACTACGAACAAGGCTATTTGAGATTGAAATTAAATAACCTTGATGAAGCTCTTACATTCATGAATCTGTCACTGGAACAATCTTTAGAAACTGATGATGTGATTTCTCAAGCTTGTAGTTATAGAGGGTTAGGTGAAATCTATTTAGCCTTGGAAGATACGGAATTATCCAATAGACATTTCAAACGAGCTATAGAACTTTTCGAAAGTGTTGGAGAGTTTGAAGGGATAAAGGAAATTGAGGAATTGATTAATCGATGATTTTGCATTTAGATTTTGTCATTAGTTTGCTTAAATAAAAAGTTTTAATATGCTAGAAATCATGTATTTGATTAAGGGGAATAAGATGAGAGGTTGTGATAGAGATGGAGTTTCTATTTATTTTAATTATTTATATACCTTCTTTCTTTTATTTAAACTGGAAGGATAAGCCTGAACAAAAAAATAAGTCCTTTTACTATCTTTATAAGTTTTACATGATTTACTTGTGGTTTATCCTCATAATTTCCATAATGGCTATTGGTATTTTTTCCCTTGGAGTACTAGCTGTTAGAGGCGAAAAACTTACGTCTGGTTTCTTTGTTTTATCTTTCTTAGGTATAGTTCTATTTAGTTTCTATATTTTTAGTATTCTAAAAGAGATACAGGACTTAAAGCAAATAAAAGGTAAGTAAAAATTAACTAAGAGAACTAGCTAACTAGCTTAAGTAAAATATAACACGGCCACGATTAATGAGCCGTGTTTTTGTATGAATGTACAATTGAAAAATTTTTAGTTTTCCCTTAAATAAAGTACATAATTGATAATGATTAGCTCAAAAACATTTTTGGTTACTAGAAATCGTAGAAGTTCCGTGACTAATTCTTGAGCCTAAGGCACTTTTTTCACAGCGGAAAGTCTCTACAGAAAATAAATTAGAAATGTTTTATAAAAAGGAGCTTATCCACCTTCTAAAGAAGCTCGTGAATGTGAGTTAATTTGTGAATTTAAAGTTAAAAATAGATGGAATGTCTCCACATAATGAATTGATTTTTGAAGAAGGAAGGAGTAAAATGTAGTTAATATAATGACTGGTTAGGGATAAATAAAACAAGGCACAAAAAAGGCACCGAATCGGTGCACACTTTTTCAAGTTGGATACGGACAAAGCCTTATTTTAACTTGCTGTGTTGTTTCGAATGGTCCCAAAACTTATTTTTTTTATGATATAACAGAATATTTTAAAAATGAAGGGGTTTTCTATGGAGAGAGATGTGTTTTTTGATTATTTTTTAAAATCACTTAGGTTTCATTTGGGTGATAGGTGTAAGGATATTGGATTTATAAAGTTTTTTAAAGATGAAAAAAATTGTTTTATTACTATAGAGAATTATGTTTTGGAATCATTTGTATTATTGTCAAATATTTTGAGTAAGGATAGGATTGTGTTTTCTTGTGGAATTATTTATAGTAAGGGGGTAGTTACTGGAGTAGAAGTGTGTATGAATGTATCAGAGCTAGAAAGATTAAATAAATTGTACAAGATATAGTTTTGAAGAATATTAAAAAACATAAGGGAAATTATCTACGTGGGATGTGTGGAGTGATAGGATTAATGTTTCCTAGTTTTAGAGCTTTGTTGTTTCGAACGGTCCCAAAACAAGTAAAATAAAAATGATTGAATAGAAGCTTGTTACATTGAGCTTCTTTTTCTTGAGAAATTCAAATCATAATTTTACAGACTTTTAGGTCATTAATTATTTTTCCCCCTCCACTTTTT
This sequence comes from Streptococcus sp. 210928-DFI.4.42, assembly GCF_020554365.1. Taxonomy (NCBI): domain Bacteria; kingdom Bacillati; phylum Bacillota; class Bacilli; order Lactobacillales; family Streptococcaceae; genus Streptococcus; species Streptococcus sp. 210928-DFI.4.42. The sequence continues at coordinate 14,179 of NZ_JAJCHF010000033.1, read as the reverse complement.
CTTTGACTCTCCTTTCTTATTTTTCTAAAATAGTAGGTGTGTGAAGGGAGATTGATATGAAAAAAGGTTTGGTAATTGTGCTTTCTACTTTGGTCTTGGCCTCGTGTGGTCATCCTCAGAGGACGGTGACGCCAAAGAGTTCGGATACCAAACAGACCAGCACATCGGAAAAGAAACAGTCTGGTATGGATTTGAAACCCATTAAGGCTAAGGACTACTCGAGTATCAAGGGGACTTGGATCGATGGTCGTGGTAATGAGCTGGTCTTTGATGACAAGGGCTTGGTCAGCGAGGATGTTGAGCTTGATGCATCGAGCTTTAAGCAGAAGGACCAGATCGCTGAGATGACGGTCAGTGCCAAGTCGGGTGTTGGAGGCTACGGTCTTTTGTTTCTTCCAAAAGGTCAGAAAGCGGGCAAAGACGATGCTTCGGATAAGTCTAAGGATCGGATCTGGGCTGGTCAGTCACCGGCTTATGGCGATGATGACAATTTCTACTATCGCAAGAAAGAGCAACCGAAAGATCGGGAGCAAGTAGATACAGACGATAGCAGTAGTACGTCTAAGACGAGTAAGGCCAAGAAGTGGAATACTCGATCGGATAGCGAGGTTAAATCTTCGAAGAAGGCAGACCAAAATGATTATCCAGGCTACACTGATGCTCAGGTCGAAGCTGCGCGTGTCTGGGCTTATGTGATCAAGTCTGTACCGACAGAATTGAGTATTAATGAAAAGAGTGCTGGTACAAAAATTTACTTTGGTGGGCTAGGAGTTGACTATCCTAAAGATGTTCGTCAGCTGTTTACACCAATTTCTGCAGAAGGCCATGTGACTTACGCATCCAACGGTGATGGGACGGTAACGATCTATCCTGTACCGAGCCACTGGCAACAGTCTGCTGATGAACTCAATAGTGAAGAATTTATGACGCAATTTACCCAAGGGATCTTAGACCACGCTGAAACGGTGACTTTGCCAGATGGGGATCCGGATATGATTCGCCAGATTCTAGCTGTATTGAAGTAAGAGAGATTATGGTAGAATAATATTAGATAAAAATTTTTTAAACTATTAAAGTTCTAATGACCTATTAGGTTATAAGATTAAAGGTTTGGAATATCTTTTACAGTAAGCTTATGCAATTTTGGTCAATTACAGGTCGTTTTCTACTTGTAAAAATAAAAGGAGAAAATCTATGAAAAAAACTATGTTTGCAACAATGACCATCCTCTCGCTATTTCTGTCATCGTGCGCGCAAAAAGAAGTGAAGAATGAAGACAAAAAAGAGCAGTCTACTGAACAGAATGTAAAAGATTCTACAAAGGAAAGTAAAGAATCAGTGGTCAAAGGGATGAATCAAGCCCCTACCTCACTGGTTGGAAATGAAAAACCGAATGTAGTATTTGCTTATATGCTTCAAAATCAAATCAATGGCGAAATTGAGATGGCGAAAGTGTATTATAATGAAGAGTATGTGATCCTTGTCTTCTCTGTATCAGAAAATATGCTATCTTTAGCAAATATAAATCCAAAAGATTATTGTAAGACGCTTTTTGATTTAAAAGAAGAGATAGTAAAGCAATACAATGCAACTCAAAACAAACCGAGCAGTATAAAACTTAAAATATATGATAAAGATGAGAAGCTCTTGGCGACGGAGGAAAATGGAGCGTTGGTGATTAAGTAACTAAATTTAGTCAACCATTTGTCGCCATCTACGTTTTATATTTTTCTCACTAATCCACATTTATTGTTTTTTTAAGCTGATCCTGTTACAATGATAGTACTCGGAAAAGACTGGGCTTCCAGCCTTTTTCATTTCACTTTAGAAAGGTCTTTTATGAAACGCAAATCGATTTTGTTTCTCTATTTACTCTTGCTAGCGATCGGCCTAGCCTATGAGACCCAATCACTGACAGAAGGCTGGATGTCTGGTAGCCAGTACGGGATTGTGGGACTTTCAACCTTGATTCTCTTGGTTTATGCGATTCCTGCTGTTTGGGCTCTCTTTCATTTTGCTAAGAAGTGGAAGTTGTCTTGGGTACCGGTTCTCTTTTCTTTATTAGGAGGGGGCTTTGTTGCCGGTTGGTTGTCTAGCTTTGCCAATACCTATTTCCATGACATGATTCAAGCGATCGCTCCTAATAGCGACTTTTGGAACCAGTACGAGAGTGCCATCGCTGCGCCACTCTTCGAGGAACCCTTTAAGTTGATTCCAATCTTCTTTGTCCTCTATTTGTTCAGCGTTCGTCGCATCAAGTCGATTTTCCTCTTGGCCATTGCCTCTGGTCTTGGTTTCCAGATCGTGGAGGACTTTGCCTATATCCGTCAGGATCTGCCGGGAGGTTTCTCCTACACGGTGTCAGGGATTCTCGGGCGTGTGGCTAATGCGCCCATGTCTCACTGGGTCTACACAGGTCTTGTTATGCTAGGGCTCTTCCTAATTGTCCAAGCAAGCAGGGGACGCAAGGATTTACGTCTAGCAGGCTGGGGATACTTAGTAGCTGGGTTTGGACTCCATTTTGTTGGCAATTCACCTTTCTCACAAATCGTGACCGAGTTGCCGATTGCGATTCCAGTCTTGAATGCTATTGGGCTCTTCCTGATCTACCAAGCGTATCAGACCGTCGAGCGATTAGAACAAGCAAAATAAGAAAAATGCGTATGTTTGCACACATACGCATTTTTGTTATTTTGGACACATTGTTTTTCTACATTTGTATAAACTGAGTGATCCTATAGCTGTAAACTAAATTCTATTTTGAAAGAAATATTTGATACTTTCCGCCGTGAGAAAAGTGAGAGTGGGACAGAAATCGGTAATTCGTTAGAATTCGATTTCGTCGTCCCACCTCCGCACAGTTGAGTAGGGCTGTAAAAGCTGATGAAATCAGCGTAGTAGAGCCCACTCAACCACTGCGTCTTGCTTGACAATCCAAAAATAATTAAGAGGCTAGGACTTTTGTCCCAGCCTCATTTTTGTTATTTACCAAGACAGAACTGGCTGAAGAGTTGGGTGATGAGCTCATCTGGAGCAGCATCTCCTGTGATTTCTCCGAGGATTTCCCAGGTGCGGGTGAGGTCGACTTGAAGCAAGTCTACTGGCATACCGAGGGCCAAGCCTTCGTTGACCGCTTGCAGACTTTCAACAGCTTTCTCGATGAGGGAGATGTGACGAGCGTTAGAAAGATACGTCGCATCTTGCTCAACCAGCCCAGCATTTTCGAAGAAGAGGGCGTTGATCCGGTCTTCGATTTGATCGATGTTTTGGTTTTTCAGAACGGAAATCTTGATGTAATCTTCTGGCAGTTGGTCGATTTCGATCTTCTCTGGGAGGTCGACCTTATTGAGGAGAATGATGCGGTTGCTGTCTTGAGAGATTTCAAGGAGTTGGCGATCTTGATCAGTCAAGGGTTCGCTAGCATTGAGTACCAGAAGAACCAAATCAGCTTCCTTGAGGGCTTTTTTCGAACGTTCGACACCGATTTGCTCCACGATGTCCTCGGTCTCGCGGATCCCAGCTGTATCGACCAGTTTGAGGGGAACCCCGTTGATGTTGACGTATTCTTCGATGACGTCACGGGTGGTTCCTTCGATATCAGTCACGATAGCTTTTTCCTCGCGAAGAAGGTTGTTGAGGAGGCTAGACTTGCCGACGTTTGGTCGACCGATGATAGCAGTAGAAATCCCTTCACGCAAGATCTTACCGCGACGGGCAGTCTTGAGGAGGTTGGTCAAGAGGGCTTCAAATTCACTGGTCTTTTCGCGGATGATCTCAGTGGTTGCTTCTTCGACATCATCGTACTCAGGATAATCGATGTTGACTTCGACCTGGGCCAGGGTATTGAGGATCTCTTGGCGCGTGTTGTTGATGAGGTCAGACAGAGAGCCGTCCAACTGTTTGACTGCAATGTTCATAGCCTTGTCGGTCTTGGCGCGGATGATGTCCATGACGGCCTCAGCCTGGGTTAAATCGACCCGACCGTTCAGAAAGGCCCGCTTGGTAAATTCACCAGGTTCAGCCAAACGAGCTCCTTCACGGATGACTAATTGTAGGATTTCGTTGGTCACTGCAATCCCGCCGTGGGTATTGATCTCGATGATGTCTTCACGGGTGAAGGTCTTCGGCGAGCGCATGGCTCCAACCATGACTTCGTCGAGGATCTCATCCTTATCTGGATCCACGATATGGCCGTAGTTGAGGGTGTGACTTGCGACCTTGCTTAATTCTTTTCCCTTAAAGATTTTTTGCACAATGGCAAAGCTGTCTGTCCCGCTCAAGCGGACGATCCCGATAGCCCCCTCACCGAGAGGGGTTGAGATGGCAGCAATGGTATCAAATTCTTTAGTAATCATGTCATTTCTCTTTTCCTGTAGATTCACCTCTATTCTATCGTAAAGTCAGCGGACGGGCAAGGTTTTGCTTTTAGAACTAAAACTTGGAAAGGGTTTCAATTAATTAGTGAAATCTCTTACAGAATATGCTATACTGTAATAGAATATAAAAGGAGGTCTATGATGGTAAACCTAAAAGAACAGGTAGGAATTAAAGCGGCTGAGTTTGTCAAAGACGGCATGATTGTCGGTCTCGGTACAGGGTCAACTGCTTATTATTTTGTGGCTGAATTGGGTCGTCGCATCAAAGAAGAAGGCTTGCAGATCACAGCTGTCACGACGTCAAGTGTGACCTATGATCAGGCTGAAAGTTTAGGCATCCCGCTCAAGGCTATCGACGATGTTGAAGTGGTCGATGTGACAGTGGATGGCGCAGATGAAGTGGATCCTCAATTGAACGGGATCAAAGGTGGCGGTGGTGCTCTCCTCATGGAAAAAATCGTCGCAACCAATTCAAAAGATTGCATTTGGATAGTGGATGAATCCAAACAAGTTGCAACTCTTGGGGCTTTCAAACTTCCAGTGGAAGTAGTGCAATACGGGGCTGAAAATCTTTTCCGTCACTTTGAGCAAAAGGGTTACCATCCTGCTTTCCGTCTCGCGGCTGATCAACGTTTTGTAACCGACCAAGGCAACTTCATCATTGACTTGGATCTCAAAGTGATCAAGGATGCAGAAGCTCTAGCCAATGAACTGGATCACACCGTAGGCATCGTAGAGCACGGTTTGTTCTTGAACATGATTTCAAAAGTGATTGTAGGGACACCAGATGGCCCTGTCATCATAGAAAAATAGAGAGTGGGACAGAAATCGGTAATTCGTTAGAATTCGATTTCGTCGTCCCACCTCCGCACAGTTGAGTAGGGCTGTAAAAGCTGATGAAATCAGCGTAGTAGAGCCCACTCAACCACTGCGTCTTGCTCGACAATCCAAAAATAATTGAGAGGCTAGGACTTTTGTCCCAGCCTCGGATCAAACAACGGCTCTCTTCTTATAGGGATATGGTATAATATAGCTAGTTTAATAAAGGAAAGAGGCAGTATATGTCAAAATTTAAACGCATGCACTTAGTTGTGCTGGATTCAGTTGGGATCGGTGCTGCACCAGATGCCAATAACTTTGTCAATGCAGGAGTTCCAGATGGAGCATCTGATACTTTGGGTCACATCTCTAAAACTGTCGGTTTGAATGTACCAAACATGGCAAAAATTGGTCTTGGAAATATTCCTCGTGAAGTACCATTGAAGACGGTGCCAGCTGAAAGCAACCCAACAGGCTATGCGACAAAATTGCAAGAAGTTTCTCTTGGGAAAGACACCATGACTGGTCACTGGGAAATCATGGGGCTCAACATTACAGAACCTTTTGATACCTTCTGGAATGGTTTTCCTGAAGAAATTTTGACTAAAATTGAAGAATTCTCAGGACGTAAGGTCATCCGTGAAGCTAACAAACCTTATTCTGGCACAGCAGTCATCGATGACTTTGGACCACGTCAAATGGAAACTGGTGAGTTGATCATTTATACGTCAGCAGACCCTGTCCTTCAAATCGCAGCTCACGAAGATATCATTCCTTTGGATGAACTTTACCGTATCTGTGAATACGCTCGTTCCATCACTTTGGAACGTCCAGCTCTTCTAGGACGTATCATTGCTCGTCCTTATGTTGGGGAACCTGGAAACTTCACACGTACAGCCAACCGTCGTGACTTGGCTGTTTCACCATTTGCGCCAACTGTTTTGGACAAGTTGAACGAAGCAGGTATCGATACCTATGCAGTTGGTAAGATCAACGACATCTTCAACGGAGCTGGTATCAACCACGATATGGGCCACAACAAATCAAATAGCCACGGTATGGATACCTTGATTAAGACCATGGGGCTTCCTGAGTTCCAAGAAGGCTTCTCATTTACCAACTTGGTAGACTTTGATGCTCTTTACGGCCACCGTCGCAATGCTCACGGCTACCGCGATTGCTTGCACGAATTTGACGAACGCTTGCCAGAAATCATTGCAGCGATGCGTGAAGATGACCTCTTGATGATCACGGCAGATCACGGTAATGACCCAACTTACGCTGGTACAGATCATACGCGTGAATACATCCCATTCTTGGCTTATAGCCCATCCTTCAAGGGCAATAGTGTGATTCCAGTCGGCCATTTCTCTGATATCTCTGCAACGATTGCAGAGAACTTTGGTGTTGAAAAAGCCATGATCGGTGAAAGTTTCTTAGACAAATTGAACTAAGATGACACGCTTCACTCTCCTCGTAAGAGGGATCAATGTTGGCGGGAAAAACAAGGTCGTGATGGCAGAGCTTCGAGAGGAGCTCCAAACGATCGGGCTGGATGGGGTAGAGACCTACATCAATAGTGGCAATATCTTCTTTGAATCTGCTGCTTCTAAAGAAGAATTGGTAGATTTGCTGGGACATTTCTTTCGTGAACACTATCCTTTTATCCAGTCTTTTTCTCTCTTTTCAGCTGAGGACTATGCGCAAGATCTCGCTACTCTACCAGCCTGGTGGCAGGAGGATCTGGCCCGCAAGGATGTTCTCTTTTACACAGAAGGCCTCAATCAGGATGCTGTCTGGGAGCTGGTCTCCTCTTTTTCGCTCGGTGATGAAATCATCCATCGTGGGAATCTTGGGATCTACTGGGGCAAATACTCAGAAGAAACCTATACAAAGACCGCTTACCACAGACAAGTCCTCAAGATGCCGGATTACCGTCTCTTGACCATTCGCAATGCCAATACATTTGACAAAATTGGCCAATTTTTAAGGAAATCATAAAGGAGATATGCAATGACATTATTAGCAAAAATCAATGAAACAGCTGCTTTTTTGAAAGGCAAAGGAATGGAAGCACCTGAGTTTGGCTTGATCCTTGGATCAGGTCTTGGAGAACTGGCTGAAGAAATCGAAAATCCAGTCGTAGTAGACTACTCTGAAATTCCAAACTGGGGTCGTTCAACGGTTGTCGGCCATGCGGGTAAATTGGTTTATGGTGATCTTGCTGGACGCAAGGTTTTGGCCCTTCAAGGACGTTTCCACTTCTACGAAGGAAACCCACTAGAAGTAGTGACTTTCCCAGTTCGTGTCATGAAAGTTTTGGGATGTGAAGGGGTTCTTGTTACCAATGCTGCCGGTGGTATTGGCTTTGGTCCTGGTACTTTAATGGCTATCACAGACCACATCAACATGACTGGTCAAAACCCATTGATCGGTGAAAACTTGGATGATTTTGGTCCACGTTTCCCAGATATGTCAAAAGCCTACACTCCAGAATATCGTGAGACTGCTCATAAAGTAGCAGACAAATTGGGTATCAAATTGGATGATGGGGTTTATATCGGTGTGACTGGGCCTACCTATGAAACTCCAGCTGAAATCCGTGCGTTTAAGACTCTTGGTGCAGATGCTGTCGGTATGTCAACCGTTCCTGAAGTCATCGTTGCAGCGCATTCTGGCTTGAAGGTTCTTGGTATTTCATGTATTACCAACTTTGCGGCTGGTTTCCAAGAAGAGCTCAACCACGAAGAAGTAGTAGAAGTGACAGAGCGCGTCAAAGGCGACTTCAAAGGATTGCTAAAAGCGATTCTTGCTGAACTCTAATCCAATGAAAGTACGACTCCAAAGGCTGCCCTACGGACTGAGGTTTCTTCTAGCCACCTTATCATTAGGGATAGGGACGGGTCTGGTCGGAATTGCCTGTCATTATCTACTAGAAGGGGTGCAAGAGCTGGCCTTTGGCCAAGCTAGTTCGGATTTGCTCCAGCAATTTCAAGAAGCTGGAGGTCTCCGTAGATTTCTGGTCTTGTGTGTGACTGGGTGCTTAGCAGCTGGCTTCTGGTATGTCCTGCAAAAGCGTTATCAGATCCTGTCTATTCGCCAGCAAATTGACTTAGCTGGAGACAGGGAGCCAGCGCCCTTAGCCTATCTCCTTCATGCAGGAATGCAGGTGGCAATTGTCGGAGCAGGTGCATCGGTCGGAAAAGAAGGAGCCCCACGTGAGGTCGGGGCTCTTCTAGCTGGTCGGTTGTCGAAGGGATTCTCTCTAGCTCTCAAAGAGCGGAAAGTCTTGATCGCCTGTGGTGCTGGAGCTGGTTTAGCTGCGGTCTATCAGGTCCCCTTTGCCAGCAGCTTGTTTGTCTTTGAGACCTTAGGACTCGCCTACAGTTGGCAGAATCTTCTACTGGTTTTGACCAGTACTTATCTGGCCACCTGGGTCGCTCAGCCCATCGTTGGTCAGGAGGCCATTTATCACCTGTCCGCAGTCTCATGGTCGGCTAGCAGCTTCTTACAGGCTATTGTGATTGCTTTCTTGGTCACTCCCTTGGCTCTGGTCTTTGCTTTCCTCGCCAAGCGGGCTAGTCACAAACGGCGCAAGGACGGGACGGTCCTTTGGGCTCTTCCTCTAGCCTTTCTAGTGCTGGGGAGCCTAGTAGCCTTTTTCCCTATCTTTATGGGAAATGGCCAGGTACTAGCGCAAGCCCTCTTGTCTAGTCAGCCGATTCCTTATCTTCCACTGACTCTTGCAGTGAAGGGGCTTATGGTTTACCTCCTCTTGCGCAATGGTGCTTATGGGGGTACCTTGACACCATCATTTGCCCTTGGGATTGGTTCTGGCTACCTAGTGACCTTGCTTTTGACAGTCCTTGGGATTCATCTGGATCCTGCTCTAGGGATGTTACTAGGAGCGACCGTCTTTTTAGGGACGACCCTAGAAGCTCCTCTGACAGCCATTGCCCTGAGCCTTGGATTTACAGGCCAAACTTGGAATTTGTCTATTCCGCTTGTACTTGCGGCTGGTCTGTCATACGTGATTCGAAAGAGATGGGAGAAGAAATGATGAAGGTACATTTTGTACTGCATGAAACCTTTGAAGTGCCGGGCGCTTATCTAAAATGGGCGCAGGAGCGTGGCCATCAGGTGACCACGACCAAAGTCTATGAAAACGAAGCCCTACCAGAGACAGTGGATGAGATCGACTTCTTAATTGTGATGGGAGGTCCTCAATCGCCAGATGAAGATCGAGAAGCTTTTCCATACTACGATCCTCAGGCAGAGATCGAGCTAATTCAAAAGGCCATGAAGGCTGATCGTTATATTGTTGGGGTTTGTCTTGGTGCCCAGCTCCTGTCTGTTGCCTATGGTGCGAAGTATGAGCACAGTCCGGAACGTGAGATCGGGGTTTATCCTGTGACCTTGACGTCTGAAGGACTCACAGATCCACATGTCGGTGAGTTTGGAGCAACTCTTGAAACCGGTCACTGGCATGGTGATATGCCAGGATTGACAGAAGATGCTGTTGTCCTTGCGACTAGTCAAGGATGTCCACGTCAGATGATTCGCTTCAGTCCGAAACATTATGCCTTCCAAGCTCACTTGGAATTTGATCCGGAAGCAGTCGATCTCTTGATTGCAGCGGACGGTGAAGATCTTTTGGAAGAACAAAGTCAAAAATTGACCTTTGTTCAAAATCCTCAAGCCATTCGTGCTTACGATTATCGAGAAATGAATGCCAAACTCTATGAATTTTTGGATTCATTAACAAATTAAATAAAAAAGAAAGGATGGGTTTACCGTATTTGCTGAACTGAATACGGGCGGAGAACTGTGTAAAAAAGATAAATCCTCCTAGATGCGATGCATCTTTGTCGGATTTCCTATTTTTACTTTGCCTCTTTAACGCCTATTCTAAAAAATAAAAAAGAAAGGTAGAGCATGTGTTCTAATTTGAACACGAGCGGAAAGCTCGGAAAATAGATAATCTGACTGAGAAATCAGGATTTCTCGTCAGATTCCTAATTTTCAGTCGCTTTCTGGTCGCTCTTTGTATCAAAAACTATGTCTATCCATATTGCTGCTAAGCAGGGTGAAATTGCTGATAAAATTCTTCTTCCTGGGGATCCTCTTCGTGCGAAATTTATTGCTGAGAATTTCCTTGAAGACGCTGTTTGCTTCAACGAAGTCCGTAACATGTTTGGTTACACAGGTACTTATAAAGGTCATCGTGTTTCTGTCATGGGTACTGGAATGGGGATGCCATCGATCTCTATTTATGCGCGTGAGTTGATTGTCGACTACGGCGTGAAGAAATTGATCCGTGTGGGAACGGCTGGTTCTTTGAATGAGGATGTCCATGTTCGTGAATTGGTCTTGGCACAAGCTGCTGCAACCAACTCAAACATCATCCGCAACGACTGGCCTCAATACGATTTCCCACAAATCGCTAGCTTTGATCTTTTAGACAAGGCTTACCATATTGCCAAAGACCTTGGCATGACGACTCACGTCGGTAATGTTTTGTCATCAGATGTTTTCTATTCAAACTATGGTGAAAAGAATATCGAGCTTGGTAAATGGGGTGTGAAAGCTGTAGAAATGGAAGCAGCAGCTCTTTACTATCTTGCTGCTCAACACCATGTTGATGCGCTTGCTATCATGACTATTTCAGACAGTTTGGTCAATCCAGATGAGGACACAACTGCTGAAGAACGTCAAACTACTTTCACAGACATGATGAAAGTCGGTCTTGAGACCTTGATTGCAGACTAATGGCAAAATTCTTTCATGATGAATGGCTCTACGATCTCCAAAATTATCACTACAGCCGGGCTCTGCGCTCTATCAAGCAGCAGGAAGAAGTACCGAATTTGCTTGTGAGTTTACTGCAGTTAATGGCGGAACGTCGAGAGCTCAATATCCAACCCGTCATGAATCAAAAGTTGAAAACCGAGTTGCTAGAGGCGACTGGTTTTCAGCTTTTTTGGCATGAGGATCCAGAAGATGAACAGTTGGCCAACTACCTTTATGACTTAGAGGCGAAATTGCGAAATGAACAGATCATTAACTTTGTTCGTGCCGTCAGCCCAGCCATCTATCGGATCTTTATGCGATTGATTCAGTTGAAAATTCCTGATATTACAAACTATATCCATAATTCCAAAGAATCCAGTTATGACCGTTGGAAGTTTGAGAGCCTGCATGCGTCTGATAACCCTATCCTGCAGCAATTCCACAGCGAAAGTGTGGTCAATTCCTCCAGTTTGACGGAGTTGATTGTGCAGTTGGATTTGCCAGATAGCGTCAAAGTTGCGACCCAACAATTGCGGGAGTTAGAAAAATCAGTTCGCAACCCCTTGGCCCACTTGATCAAGCCCTTTGATGAAGAAGAGCTCCATCGGACGACGGGTTTCTCTTCTCAGGATTTTATGAAGAATTTGATTGACCTTGCAAGCTACACAGGCATCCATTATGATCAAGCTAACTTTTATTTTGATCAGGCCAATGCTGTTATGGAAGAGCTACTAAAGGAGAAGTAGATGGATAAGATTGCTCAATTACAGGAGATGATTGATCAGAGTCAACGGATCGTGTTTTTCGGTGGAGCAGGAGTTTCCACGGAGTCAAATATTCCAGATTTTCGAAGTTCAGATGGGGTCTATAGTGTTCAGGTTGGGAGGCATTTGACAGCTGAACAATTGGTCTCCCATACCATGTTTGAGCGCTATCCAGAGGACTTTTTCGACTTTTACAAGAAGTACTTGCTCTACCCAGATGCCAAGCCCAATGCTGCCCATCGCTATTTGGTTCGGCTTGAAGAGACCGGTAAGCTCCAGGCAGTGGTGACACAAAATATCGATAGTCTCCATGAAATGGCTGGGTCTAAAAAGGTCCTTAAGCTCCATGGCAGCGCTGACCGCAATTACTGTACGGGTTGCCAGCGATTTTATGATTTGGAAGCCTTTCTAGCTTTGGAAGGTCCCGTTCCACACTGTCTGGACTGTGGCAAGGTGGTCAAGCCTGATGTGACTCTTTATGAGGAACCTCTCGATATGGACGTCTTTAGCAAATCAGCCCAAGCCATCCAAGAGGCTGATCTGCTGATTATCGGTGGTACCTCTCTTGTGGTCTACCCAGCAGCCAGTTTGATTCAGTATTTCCGAGGGAAGAAGCTGGTTGTCATCAATAAAACCAGTATCCCACAAGACAAGCAAGCAGACCTAGTTATCGAAGGAAAAATTGGCCAAGTATTTTCACAATTAAGACAATAAAAGAACACCTGAGAGAAGTGGAAATCCACTTGTTTCAGGTGTTTTTATGTCTCCCTTTTGACTAGCGCTATAAGAATGTATTTGATTATGATATAATGAAATAGATTTTGTCAAGGAGGCGTGCATGAGGAAGTTTAAAAGAATATTACCGCTCGTTTTAGTAGCTTTAGGACTATTCTTCTTTGGACTTTATTACTATTTGAAAACATCTGTTGATCCTGGTTTGTTTGATAAGAATGATCAGTATATTAAGGTTTACAACTACAAATCAGAGAAGATCAAGCCCAAAAAAGCAAAAGTAAAAGAAATTAATCTTGAGTTTATCTACGACGATAAGGCTGTTGTTCCTGATGGATTGACTTGGTCGGAAGATCTTCGGTCTGATATTGGTCCTTATGACGGTGGAGATGTCATTTTACATGCCCTGTTAGAAGATGGCTCAAAAATCAGAATCCCGCTACAAAAGGCGTTTCATTTAGGTCCAACATTTAGTCGGGATTTGGAATACAATAATAAATTAGAGGAGAAAATGCTCCCTAGATTCCCGAAATTCAGTACAGAGTATAATCAAAATTATTCCTTCGTTTATTTTAGTGGAATGATGTATGTAGGGGACACCCTCTATCAAGCTCCTGAAACAGAAGCTGTTATGCGTTTTGACCTAAAGAATCCAAAAACTGGAAAGTTACAAACCTATTTTGAGTATGGGTATTTGCCAGAGAAAACAAATTCTCCTGTGTTTGTAAAAACTAAAAAAGATGTGAGCCAAGCAGACATGCAATCGTTTTATGATGATTACCATAACAGTTGGAAGGGCTACTGGGATAGGGGAGTCGATCCCTTCCCTAAAGAGTTGACTAGTACCTACCCGTATCAATTTCACTATTATAAATGGTTCTATTCAGATGCTCTATCGAATCTTCCTCTGAAAATAGATCTCACAGGTTCTGAATTTAAAACAACCGTCACTCGTACGCAGTTGATAAAACCTGATCAAAATGATCGGATGAAAGTACGGACAGCCACAAAATCCTATACAGAGAAAAATAAAGGGGAATATGTACAAGAAGTCCTTGGTAAACTTTCGGAGTTCAAACAGATTAATGATCAAGCAAAAGATGAAGAGAAATATAAGTAAGAAACAAGAGCTTTCAATCTTGTTACTAGAGTTCATATTTAGGAGGTGAAGATGAAGAAGAAATTGTTTAGTCAGTTTGTTTATTCCCTAAAGTCTGTGTGGTTTGATTTAGAACACATACCCAATTGAATAACGATGAATATATTACTGAAGTTTTAAAACCAAATCAAAACAAGTCCAAATGATTCTGAACTGCACCCCAAAAGTTAGACAGAAAAAAATCTAACTTTTGGGGTGTTTTTATTATGAAATTAACTTATGAAGATAAAGTTCAGATCTATGAACATAAAAAACAAGGGCGAAGCTTCAAAGAGCTTTCAAATCAATTTGGGATAAACATTTCTAATCTTAAGTACATGATTAAATTGATTGATCGTTATGGAATAGAAATCGTCAAAAAAGGAAAGAATTGTTACTATTCTCCCGAACTAAAACAAGAAATCATTGATAAAGTTCTGCTTGAAAGTCGTTCACAAATAAAGGTATCTCTAGATTATGCTCTTCCAAGTGTTGGAATGTTGCATAATTGGATAGCACAATATAAGAAAAACGGGTATACTATTGTTGAGAAAACAAGA
>NZ_JAJCHF010000032.1:0-18195 GCF_020554365.1 Streptococcus sp. 210928-DFI.4.42 | reverse complement strand
CTTGCTCGACAATCCAAAAATAATTGAGAGGCTAGGACTTTTGTCCCAGCCTCTTATTTGTTGCGACTGAATAGAAGAGGAGTCACATTTTATATGACTCCTCTTCTATGGCTTATTTTAATTTTTCAGTGATTTCTTTAGCAAGTAGGAGACCCAATCGATAGTCTTTATTGATGGCATGGATAACATCGTTGATATTGTCGGTCTCTTGGATTTTTTCCTTGATGCTATCTTTGAAATTTTGATCTTTCAAGAGTTGTTCTTGTAAGAGCCGTTGTAGTTTTTCTCTTTCGTACTTGTTAAATAAAAAGAGGACCACTAAACTGATGAGGATTAAGATGTAAACGGTTTGATTCATAGATTTCTCCTGTATATAAAGGATCTGAAAATGTAGAGAATGAAGGGCATTGGACATGAGAAAAGGAGTGAGAAAGAACTAAATTGAATCGCATTTAGTTTCTCCTCTCACTCCCATAAGAGATGTTCTACTTATCCATCATAGATAAGAAATTACATTTTCTCAGGTGCATCGACACCAAGTAAGCGAAGGGCTTCTTTTAAGACTACTGCTGTTGAGTAGCTAAGAGCAAGACGGCTTTCGCGTTCTGGGCTTTCATCCAAGATACGAGTGTGTGCATAGTATTTGTTGAAGGCCTGAGCCAAGTTGATGGCATATTTTGCGATCAAAGATGGATCATAGTTTTCAGCGGCACGTTTGACAACACGAGAGAAGTCTTGGAGAAGCTTGATGATTTCCCAGCTTTCAGGATCGCTCAAGCTGTAAGTTGCATCTGTAGATGGTGTGAAGTTGGCTTTGCGAAGGATTGATTGGATACGAGCGTAAGCATATTGAACGTAAGGTCCAGTTTCTCCTTCAAAGGATACCATGGCTTCGAGGTCGAAGTCATACCCATTGCGACGGTCTGTCTTCAAGTCGTAGAATTTAACCGCACCAACACCGACTGCATGTGCCACTTCTTCTTTGTTTTCAAGGTCAGGATTCTTTTCTTCAATCTGAGCTTTGGCACGAGAGATGGCTTCTTGAAGAGTTGGTTCGAGAAGGATGATATTTCCTTTACGAGTTGACAATTTTTGGCGGTTTTTTGTCACCAAACCAAAGTCAACGTGAACCATATCGTCGCTCCAGTCAAATCCCATTTTCTTCAGAACAGCTTTCAACTGACGGAAGTGGTTGGATTGTTCTTGACCTACAGCATAGATGTTTTTCACAAAGTTGTAAGTCCGTGCACGGTAGATAGCGGTTGCGATATCACGCGTGATGTAAAGAGTGGCACCGTCTGATTTCTTAATCATAGCTGGTGGAAGGTTCACATCATCCAACTCAACGATGCTAGCACCCTTAGACTCTTTCAACAAGCCTTTGTCTTCAAGAATTTGGACAGCTTCATCCATCTTGTCATTGTAGAAAGCTTCTCCGTTTAAGCTGTCAAATTCAACACCGAGGAGTTTGTAGATACGGTTGAATTCTACCAAGCTTTCATCACGGAACCATTGCCACAACTCAGTCGCTTCTGGATCTCCATCTTCCAGTTTCTTGAACCAGAGACGTCCTTCATCATCAAGCTCAGGATCGTTTTCGATTTCAGCGTTGATACGAACGTAAAGTTTTAGCAATTCATCGATTGGGTTGGCTTCGACAGCTTCCTTACTACCCCATTTTTTGTAGGCTACCATCAAGAGACCGAACTGTTTACCCCAGTCTCCCAAGTGGTTGATTTTAATCGTGTTGTAGCCCATTTTGCGGAAGATGTTTGAAAGAGCATCCCCGATAACGGTTGAGCGCAAGTGACCAACTGAGAATGGTTTTGCAATATTTGGACTTGAAAGGTCGATGGTAATGTTTTGGCCATGACCTTCGTCTTGTTGACCGTAGTCTGCCCCTGCTTCGATGACGGACTTGATTACTTGATCAGAGATCTTAGATTTGTCTAAGAAGAAGTTCACGTAAGGTCCAGTTGCAACGACTTTTTCGAAGGCGCTTTGGTCGATCTTTTCAGCAATATCTGCAGCGATTGCTTGAGGAGCCTTGCGTTCCACTTTTGCAAGTGAGAAGGCTGGAAAAGCAATGTCACCAAGATCAGATGATTTTGGTTGTTCAAGCAAATTTAAAATAGCATCTTGGTCAAGAGAGTCAATCACTTTGGCCAATTCACTAGCAATGAGTTCTTTATTGTTCATATTAGCTCCTTAGTCCTTTTAACTATTATTTTAACACAATTCTGAGCGAATTTTCAATTTTTTTGGTATAATTTAAAGTATATTTATTCAAAAGTGGAGGTCCAATGAAAAAGACAGAACGTCACCTTTTGATTCAACAAATGATTCGAAATGAAAAATTGTCGACTCAAAAAGAGATTCAGGATCGATTAGAAGCAAAAGGAATTGCTGTAACGCAAACAACTCTGTCACGAGATTTGCGCGATCTGGGTCTAGTCAAGGTGAAACGAAAAGACCAGTTGTATTATATTTTGCCAAATGAGCCTGAGGTGGCGGAGATTTATATTATGTTGTCCAGCCACGCCAAGTCAGTCTCACGAGCAGAATTCACCTTGGTTTTGCGGACAGAGCTAGGAGAAGCAGCTCTCTTGGCCAATGGTGTAGATGAAATGTCAGATGAGCGTATTTTGGGAACAGTAGCAGGGGCCAATACCCTCTTGATTGTCTGCCGTGACCAAGAGGCAGCCATTGAAATTCAAAATGAAATTTTAGGGATGATGCAGTAATCAAGCCCTGTTAAGATGTCAAAAGGAGGAAGATAGTGAGCTATCTACTCCTGTTTTCATCTATGGGGCTTGCGTCAGAAAATGATGCAAGAGTAAGGAATAAAGAAGTATGACAGTAGAAAAAATATCCCCTGGAATGCAGCAGTATCTAGATATCAAAAAAGACTATCCGGATGCCTTTTTGCTGTTTCGAATGGGAGATTTTTACGAATTATTTTATGAAGATGCAGTGAATGCAGCTCAAATTTTAGAGATTTCCTTAACCTCACGGAATAAAAATGCAGAGAATCCGATCCCTATGGCGGGTGTTCCCTACCACTCGGCCCAGCAGTATATTGATGTTCTCATTGAACAGGGGTATAAGGTCGCGATTGCAGAACAAATGGAAGACCCCAAAGAAGCCAAGGGGGTCGTTAAGCGTGAAGTCGTACAGGTGATTACGCCGGGTACAGTGGTGGATTCGACCAAGCCAGATAGTGAGAACAACTTCCTGGTTGCTTTGGATCGTTCAGGAAATGAGTATGGGCTAGCCTATATGGATCTGGTGACAGGGGAGTTTCAGGTGACGACCCTCAATGACTTTAGCATGGTTTGTGGAGAAATCCGCAATTTACGTGCGCGTGAGGTGGTCCTGGGTTATGAGTTGCCAGAACAGGAAGAGCGTGTGTTTGTGAGCCAGATGAATCTCTTGTTGTCACATGTAGAGACGGCGCTCGACGATGTTCAACTCTTAGGGGATCAGTTGAGTGAGCTCGAAAAGGAAACAGCTGGGAAACTTCTCCAGTATGTCCACCAGACACAAATGCGGGAATTGAGCCACCTCAAAAAAGCCCATCATTATGAGATTTGCGATTTCTTGCAGATGGACTTTGCGACCAAAGCTAGTCTTGATTTGACAGAGAATGCGCGAACTGGGAAGAAACATGGTAGCTTGTATTGGTATTTGGATGAAACCAAGACGGCCATGGGTGGTCGTTTGTTGCGGTCCTGGATTCAGAAACCCTTAGTCGATTTGAAACGGATTCGAGAGCGCCAGGACATCATTCAGGTCTTTATGGATCATTTCTTTGAACGGAGCGATTTGACCGACAGCCTCAAAGGGGTCTATGACATTGAACGCTTAGCGAGTCGGGTTTCCTTTGGCAAGATCAACCCTAAGGATCTCTTGCAGCTAGGAGATACTCTGGGGCATGTGCCGACGATCAAGTCGATTCTACTGGGGATTGGTGATCCAGTCTTAGATGTCTTAATTGCACGCTTGGATGAACTTCCTGAATTGCACCGCTTGATTACCTCAGCTATTGCTCCGGAAGCGTCTGCTGTTATTACAGAGGGAAATATCATCCGTACAGGTTTTGACGAGCAATTGGACCAGTACCGTGTCGTTCTTCGGGATGGTACTGGTTGGATTGCTGAGATTGAGGCCAAGGAGCGCGAAGCCAGTGGCATTACAGGTCTAAAAATC
This sequence comes from Streptococcus sp. 210928-DFI.4.42, assembly GCF_020554365.1. Classification (NCBI taxonomy): domain Bacteria; kingdom Bacillati; phylum Bacillota; class Bacilli; order Lactobacillales; family Streptococcaceae; genus Streptococcus; species Streptococcus sp. 210928-DFI.4.42. The sequence continues at coordinate 13,986 of NZ_JAJCHF010000032.1, read as the reverse complement.
GATTACAACAAGAAGGATGGCTACTATTTCCATGTCACCAATTCTCAATTGAGCCATGTGCCTGCTCACTTTTTCCGCAAGGCGACCTTGAAAAATTCAGAACGCTTTGGTACGGAGGAATTGGCACGCATCGAAGGAGATATGCTAGAGGCGCGTGAGAAGTCTGCTAATCTGGAATATACGATTTTTATGCGGATTCGGGAAGAAGTTGGCAAGTATATCCAACGTCTCCAACAATTAGCTCAGGCAATTGCGACGGTTGATGTTTTACAAAGTTTAGCCAGTGTCGCTGAGTCACAACAGTTGAATCGTCCCCTCTTTCATGAAGAGCGGCGAATCGCGATCGACAAAGGTCGCCATCCGGTTGTTGAGAAAGTGATGGGAGCCCAGTCCTATATTCCTAATAGCATCTTTATGGATGAAGAACGGGATATTCAGCTGATTACGGGGCCAAATATGAGCGGGAAGTCTACCTATATGCGCCAATTGGCGATCATTGTGATTCTTGCCCAAATTGGCTCCTATGTACCCGCGCAAAAGGCCGAGTTGCCAATCTTTGATGCGATTTATACCCGAATCGGAGCTGCTGATGACCTGGTATCGGGGCAGTCTACCTTCATGGTGGAAATGATGGAGGCCAATCACGCCATTCGCAAGGCAACGACCCAGTCCTTGATTTTGTTTGATGAGTTGGGACGGGGAACGGCGACCTATGATGGGATGGCTCTCGCCCAATCCATCATCGAATACATTCACGATCGAACCGGTGCCAAAACCTTGTTTGCGACCCATTACCATGAGTTGACGGCTCTCTCAGAGACCTTGTCCCGTTTGGAAAATGTTCATGTTGCGACCTTGGAGCGAGATAGTCAGGTTACCTTCTTGCACAAGATTGAACCCGGCCCAGCAGATAAGTCCTATGGGATTCACGTGGCCAAGATCGCTGGTTTGCCAGAAGAATTATTGAAGCGGGCGGATGCGATTTTGACCAAGCTCGAAGGACAAGCCCAGCAAGTACCGCTTGCGGATGCAAATCCTAAAAAGGAAGTGTCTTCGCAGGTTGCTGAACAAATGTCCCTTTTTGAGGAAGAGACAGAAAATACGGTGATCACAGAATTGAAGAATCTGGATCTCTACAATATGACTCCCATGGAAGTCATGATGGCAGTCGCCGAATTGAAAAAGAAATTATAAAAGAAGATCCTCGTGACGGCGAGGATCTTTTTGCTTAGTGGTTAGCAATGCTTTGGTTGATTTCTTGGACTTGTTTTTTATAAAAATGATGGGAGACCAACCAGATGATCACGTAAACGAGGGTGAATTCGACAACGAGTGAGAGGTAAAATCCGAGTCGTGCTGGAAACCAGCCGGCCAAAGTAGCCAGAGGAATAAAACCAAGTAACATGAGTAGGTAATGGCTCAGAGTAGCCCGTAAGAGGCTCCAGTCTTTTTGAAAGAGGAGACTTCCGAAGCTAAAGAGGACCCCAATTGCACCCCAAACGAGGGCACAATAGAGCATGACTAGTGAGCCGTGAACATGATGCAAGAACATCCAGCGACCGACTGCAGAGTTGGGACTTAAGGGAAGGTACAACTCAGGTGAGAAGAGATAGGAAAAGAAGATGGATAGGATGAGCCCAATGAGAATCCCTTTCAGGGCGTCAGAAAAAGATTGTTTTAGCATGATAATTTCTCCTTAATGGCTTTCAAGTAACGACGGGAGGAGTAGGTCAGACTCCCGTTTTTAAGATAGATTTGCACTGATCCTCCACTGGTAAAGTGCAGGTGATCGATTTCTTTTGTGTTGATAATTTCAGATTGGGAAATTTTGAGAAAGAAGGTCGGTAAGTCTTCAGATAACTGATAGAGTGGCCCAGTCAGAATAAATTGATCTGTCATAGTCTCGCCAATTACTTGCCGATTTTCAATGTAAAAACGTTGGAATAGCTGGCTTTCGATCAGGTAAGCTTCCCCATCCTTTTTGGCACGTAAGCGCCCTTTTTGATCCAATTCTTCCACAAAGTCACGGATTTTCTCTACACGCGCAGACAGTGCAGGTGCTGTGATCATCACCGCTTCTTCTTGGAAGTGGGAATCAATTTGTACTTCAACTTTCATAAGATCGTTTCTCCCTCCTTTGGGTAAAGTCGGTTGGCCTGCTAGCCCGGCCCCTTCTTTACACTACTATTAAACACTTTTTCCAAAGGGAAGACAAGGGGATTTGTCTATGTGGTCATTTTCTTTGCCTATGCGGTTTTTTAGGAAGAAGATGGGACTGGCCTCTATTTTTTAAGAAAGGGAGTCTTGTGGATCTGTGGTATAATAGAGCTACATGTATCGGTGAAAAAATAGGTAAAGGAGCAGACATGTCACAGATTATTGAATTGCCAGAAGTCCTAGCCAATCAGATAGCGGCAGGTGAAGTGATTGAACGACCTGCTAGCGTGGTCAAGGAATTGGTTGAAAACTCGATCGATGCTGGAGCAAGCCAGATTGTTGTCGAAATCGAAGAAGCAGGATTGAAGTCGATTCGAATCACAGACAATGGGGAAGGAATTGCGCACGATGAGGTCGCTTTGGCCCTCCGTCGACATGCGACCAGTAAGATCAAGAGTCAAGCGGATCTCTTTCGTATTCGAACGCTTGGTTTTCGTGGTGAGGCCATGCCTTCCATTGCTTCTGTCAGTATTCTAACCCTTCTAACGGCGCAAGAAGGAGCTGCCCACGGGACCAAATTGGTCGCAAAGGGTGGCGAAATTGAGGAATTGGAGCCAGCGACAAGCCCTGTCGGGACCAAGATCACAGTGGAAGATCTCTTTTTTAATACCCCTGCTCGTCTCAAGTATTTAAAGAGCCAGCAGGCAGAGTTGTCCCATATCGTGGATATTCTCAACCGCTTGAGCTTGGCCCATCCTGAGATTGCCTTTACCTTGATCAATGATGGAAAAGAAATGACCAAAACAGCTGGGACTGGTAATCTCCGGCAAGCGATTGCGGGTGTCTATGGCCTCGCGTCTGCCAAGAAGATGGTGGCTATTGAAAATCGCGACCTAGATTTTGAAGTTACGGGCTTTGTGTCTTTGCCTGAATTGACTCGTGCAAATCGCAATTACATCAGTCTCTTTATCAACGGCCGTTACATCAAGAATTTCTTGCTCAATCGAGCTATTTTAGACGGCTACGGCAGTAAACTCATGGTGGGTCGCTTTCCACTTGCGATCATTAATATCCAGATCGATCCTTACTTAGCGGATGTCAATGTTCATCCCACTAAACAAGAGGTTCGCATCTCCAAAGAACGAGAACTAATGGCCTTGATCTCCCAGGCGATTGCGAACGCTTTGAAAGAGCAGGACCTGATTCCGGATGCTCTAGAAAATCTAGCCAAGTCGACTATTCGTCGAACAGAAAAGCCAGTACAGACGACCCTGCCTTTAAAAGAAAACCGCCTCTATTATGACCGAGAGAGTCAAGATTTCAAGCTTCGACCAGAGGTGGCAGATCCTCAACGGCCTCTAGCAGATGAGACTGCTACTGAAGCTAGAATCCAAGAAAACCCAGTAGAAAAACCGACAAGCGCGATCAAGTTTGCGGAAAGAAAGGCTGTGGTTTATGATGAACTGGACCACCCAGAGTTGGATCTGGCTAGTCTAGACAAGGCCTATGATAAGTTGGATGGGGAAGAACATTCGACCTTCCCAGAATTGGAATATTTTGGTCAGATGCATGGAACCTATCTCTTTGCCCAAGGAAATGGGGGCCTATATATCATTGACCAGCACGCGGCCCAAGAGCGGGTCAAATACGAAGAATACCGGGAGAGCATCGGGGACGTAGACGGCAGTCAGCAACAACTGCTGGTGCCTTATATCTTTGAGTTCCCTACAGACGATCTGATCCGCCTGCAACAGCGCAAGCACCTTCTAGAAGAAGTGGGCGTTTACTTAGAAGAATACGGAGCTAACCAGTTGATCTTGCGGGAGCATCCGATCTGGATGAAGGAAGAAGAGATCGAGTCAGGCATCTATGAGATGTGTGACATGCTCCTCTTGACCAAGGAAGTGTCCATCAAGAAATACCGAGCTGAGTTGGCCATCATGATGTCCTGCAAACGCTCTATCAAGGCCAATCATACACTGGATGATTACTCTGCACGGGATCTGATCTACCAACTGTCCCAATGTGACAACCCTTATAACTGCCCTCATGGCCGTCCGGTCTTGGTTAACTTTACCAAGTCAGATATGGAAAAGATGTTCCGACGCATTCAGGAAAATCACACCAGTTTACGGGAATTGGGCAAATATTAATCAAACAATAAAGGAAGATTATGTACGAATACATTAAAGGAATTTTAACGAAAATCACCGCTAAATACATTGTGGTAGAAACAGCTGGGATGGGCTATCTCTTGCATGTGGCCAATCCCTATGCCTACTCTGGTAAAATGAATCAAGAGGTGCAAGTCTATCTCCATCAAGTAGTCCGTGAAGACGCTCACCTGCTCTATGGCTTTGCGACAGAAGAAGAGAAAAAGCTCTTTTTGAACTTGATCTCAGTCTCTGGGATTGGACCTGTCTCAGCTTTGGCCATCATTGCTGCAGACGATAATGCAGGCCTTGTCCAAGCCATCGAAAGCAAGAACATTACCTACTTGACCAAGTTTCCAAAGATCGGCAAGAAAACAGCCCAACAGATGGTCTTGGATCTGGAAGGTAAGATCAATCTTGATCTAGAAGATGCACCGGCTCAGTCCAAAGCCAAAGTTGCAGAAGAAAACCAAGCCCTTGAAGAAGCTATGGAAGCCATGTTGGCATTGGGCTACAAGGCAACGGAACTTAAGAAAATTAAGAAATTCTTTGAAGGAACTTCTGATACTGCTGAAAACTACATCAAGTCTGCCCTTAAGATGTTGGTGAAATAGGAGAAGTCTATGCCAAAACGCTGTGGCTGGGTCAAAATGAGCAACCCTCTCTATGTAGCCTACCATGATGAGGAATGGGGAAGGCCCCTCCATGATGACCAGGCCCTTTTTGAGTTACTCTGTATGGAGACCTATCAGGCTGGCCTATCTTGGGAAACGGTGCTCAATAAACGGCAGGCTTTCCGAGAATCTTTTCATGGTTACCACCTTCAAGCTGTTGCAGAGATGTCGGATGAGGAGTTGGAAACTTTGTTAGACAATCCAGCCATCATCCGAAATCGTGCTAAGATCTTTGCGACACGGGCCAACGCCCAGGCCTTTTTACAAGTCCAGGCAGCATTCGGTTCTTTTGATGCCTATCTCTGGTCTTTTGTCAATGGGAAAACCATCGTCAATGATGTTCCAGATTACCGACAGGCTCCAGCGAAGACAGCTCTTTCTGAGAAGCTAGCCAAGGACCTCAAAAAGCGTGGTTTTAAGTTCACCGGACCAGTCGCAGTTTTATCCTACCTACAAGCAGCAGGATTGGTTGATGACCATGAGAATGATTGTGAATGGAAAAGTGGAAATAAGTAACTTTAGATGACTAGAACATCAGAGAATATAGAAAAAGAGAGTGGGACAGAAATCGGTAATTCGTTAGAATTCGATTTCGTCGTCCCACCTCCGCACAGTTGAGTAGGGCTGTAAAAGCTGATGAAATCAGCGTAGTAGAGCCCACTCAACCACTGCGTCTTGCTCGACAATCCAAAGATAAATAAGAGGCTAGGACTTTTGTCCCAGCCTCTTATTTGTTATAGTCAAAGCGAATGACTTGCTCCGTTGCATCTACATGGGCGTGGACTCCAAAGGGAACAATTGCTCTTGGTGTGGCATGACCAACGTTTAGATTATAGACAATCGGGGTATTGCTGTCAATGATATCCAATAGTGCCTCTTTATAGTCGTTATAGAAAGTTTCATCCATAGGTTTTCCGACCAAGAGTCCACTGATGACTTCAAATATCCCAGTTTCTTTTAAAGCCTGCAACATTTTTTTGAAATCATCAGGTTCAGGCTTTTCTTCACTTGTTTCTAGCAATAGAATCTTTCCTTTCCAGTCGGATAAGTCAGGGAAGAGTCTGTACTTTTGGCAGAGCTCTGTACTGTCTACATATCGAGAGTTGTCAAAGATATCGTAGAGGGATTCGAGGCAACCACCGAGGATTTTTCCCTCGAACTGGGCAGTTCCTTGTAACAAGTCAAAACCTGTATTTGCATGGCTGACACGAGGTATTCCCAAAGCTTTGGGACTGAAGTCAGTTCTTTCCTCATACCAAACGTCACTAGGTCGAATTTCCGAGATTCTTCCCGTCTCAATCAATTCTTTGAAGTAGTGGAGGCTGTATGGCAACATTTCTTTGTCTAACTCACAAATGTCTGCTAAAAAGGATTGACCATAAAAAGTCTTGATTCCTAGTTTATGCAACATGAGGTGGTTCATAGTTGTATCCGAGAAGCCAAGAAAAATTTTTTGTTTGATAACCTTTTGTAGTTGGTCATTTTCAAAAAGATAAGGCAATAAACGATAGGTATCGTCTCCACCGATGGCGCATAAGATCATGTCGATGCTTTCATCAGAAAATGCCTGCATCAAATCCTCCGCACGAGCTTCAGGATGTTCTTTGATAAAGTCTAAGCCTTTTAGCGAATGGGGTAAAAAGATAGGATTGAGTCCGAGGCCCTTGAGACGTTGGACACCCAAGTCCATTTCGTGTTTGACAAAGTCTTCTCCGATAATCCCACTAGATAAACTTATAATACCAATAGTAGAAGTCATATATTATCCTCCTAGAAATAAATTGATACTATTGTATCACAAAAAATGATAGAAAAATATAAGGAATAGAGTAGAGGTACGATTTTATGTCAATAAAGCAATAGAAAAAAACTCTCGAAATATAGACAAGCTCTATCGACAATAGAAAATAGACCTTTTAGAAGTTGGTTACCAAATAGTTAAATCTCTTAGGAATTTTGATGTAACGGTATTTATAAAAGTTTTTTACTTAATACTCTAAAAGAAACAGATTGAAGAAAGTTACCTAAAATGGACTTTATCTTCAATCTGTTTTTTAAATAATTTAGGAAATTGTGTTAAAATGAAATGAAAATTACGAATAGTATAAGTGGAGGCGTTATGAAAGCAGAGATCATTGCAGTGGGAACCGAAATTCTCACAGGACAGATTGTCAATACCAATGCGCAATTCTTGTCTGAAAAATTAGCTAGTTTAGGGATTGATGTCTATTATCATGTGGCGGTAGGAGACAATGAAGGTCGTCTCTTCTCGACCATTGAGACAGCTTCAAAACGCAGTGATTTGGTGATTTTATGTGGTGGACTTGGGCCAACAGAGGATGATTTGACCAAGCAAACCCTTGCTAAGTTTTTAGGGAAAGAACTGGTTTTTGATCCGACAGCGCTTGCCAAACTCGACACCTTCTTTGCAAGTCGCCCTGATTATGTCCGGACGCCCAATAATGAGCGACAAGCACAATTGATTGCCGGTTCAATCCCCCTTCAAAACCGTACAGGTCTCGCGGTTGGAGGTTTGATTGAAGTCAATGGTGTGACCTATGTCGTTCTACCTGGTCCACCAAGTGAGTTAAAACCCATGGTCAATGAACAATTGGTGCCTCATTTGACAACAGGGGAAGAGCTTTTTTCAAGAGTCTTGCGCTTCTTTGGGATTGGGGAAAGCCAGCTAGTTACGATCCTAGCAGATATCATTGAAAAGCAGAGTGATCCGACGGTTGCCCCTTATGCCAAGACGGGAGAAGTAACCTTGCGTCTATCTACAAAGGCGAAGGATCAAGCCTCAGCGGATGCGAAGCTCGATGTCTTAGAAAAGGAAATCTTATCCCGTCATACTCTGGATCATCAACCCTTGCAAGAGTTGTTTTACGGTTATGGAGATGACAATTCGATGGCCAAGGTTGCCTTTGATCTCTTGAAAGGGACTGGTAAGACCATTACAGCTGCAGAAAGCCTGACGGCTGGCCTGTTCCAAGCGACTTTGGCAGATTTTTCAGGGGCGTCCAGCATCTTCGCGGGTGGTTTTGTCACCTATAGTTTGGAAGAAAAAAGCAAGATGTTGTCTATTCCAGCTCAAGAGTTAGAGCAACATGGAGTGGTGTCTCATTTTACAGCTCAAGCCATGGCTTCACAGGCCCGTAAGTTAACAGGATCCGATTATGGTGTTAGCCTGACCGGAGTTGCGGGGCCAGATAGTCTAGAAGGGCACCCAGCAGGGACCGTCTTTATCGGACTTGCGACTCCAAATGGAGTGGATAGTGTCCAAGTCAATATCGCCGGACGTAGCCGAGCTGATGTCCGCGAAATTGCAGTCCTTCATGCCTTTAATTTGGTGCGCTTGGCTGTATTAAATGGTGAAAATTTGGTATAATGAAGCTTGTGCCAAATGAAGAATAATTCTAAAGATGGATAGGAAATGTGCCTTTCAAAGGACGGAAAACGTCAGTGAGTTGCATGTATTTCCTGTATAGCAAAAACATAGGAGAAAAGAATGGCGAAAAAACAGAAAAAATTAGATGATATCTCTAAGAAATTTGGAGACGAGCGTGAAAAAGCGCTCAACGATGCCCTGAAGTTAATCGAAAAAGACTTTGGTAAAGGATCCATCATGCGTTTGGGTGAACGCGCAGAGCAAAAAGTTCAAGTCATGAGCTCTGGTTCCTTGGCGCTTGATATTGCCTTGGGTGCTGGTGGTTATCCAAAAGGTCGGATCATCGAAATCTATGGTCCAGAATCATCTGGTAAAACAACCGTTGCCCTCCATGCAGTAGCGCAAGCACAGAAAGAAGGAGGCATTGCTGCCTTTATCGATGCCGAGCATGCCTTGGACCCATCTTATGCTGCAGCTCTTGGGGTTAATATTGATGAACTCCTCTTGTCTCAACCAGACTCAGGAGAACAAGGACTTGAAATTGCTGGTAAATTGATTGACTCTGGTGCCGTTGATTTGGTCGTTATCGACTCTGTTGCGGCCTTGGTCCCACGCGCAGAAATCGATGGCGATATCGGGGATAGCCACGTTGGTTTGCAAGCGCGGATGATGAGCCAAGCGATGCGTAAGCTTGGAGCTTCTATTAACAAGACCAAGACCATTGCTATCTTTATCAACCAATTGCGTGAAAAAGTTGGGGTCATGTTTGGGAACCCTGAAACCACACCTGGTGGTCGTGCCCTGAAATTCTACGCTTCTGTCCGTCTAGATGTTCGTGGAAATACTCAAATCAAGGGGACTGGGGACCAAAAAGATACCAACGTTGGTAAGGAAACCAAGATCAAGGTTGTGAAGAACAAGGTAGCTCCACCATTCAAAGAAGCCATGGTTGAAATCATGTACGGGGAAGGAATTTCACGTACAGGTGAATTGGTGAAGATTGCAACAGATTTGGATATCATCCAAAAAGCGGGTGCGTGGTACTCCTATAATGGCGAAAAAATTGGTCAAGGATCTGAAAATGCTAAGAAATTCTTGGCTGACCACCCAGAAATTTTTGACGAAATCGACCACAAGGTTCGGGTTCATTTTGGTTTGATCGAAGAAGACGAAGCAGTGAAAACCCTTGATAAAACTGAAGAAGCAGCTCCTGTCGTAGAAGAAGTAACTCTAGATTTAGATGACGCGATTGAAATTGAAGATTAATTTTTTTCAAAATAGGTCGCTAGACTGATGGTTTTTGTGTTATAATTTAATACGATAGTATTATCGTGTAGCGAAAGGAGTGCAGGCATGATTAAAATTTATACAGTGTCAAGTTGCACCAGCTGTAAAAAAGCAAAGACTTGGCTCAACGCTCATCAGCTAACCTATAAAGAACAAAACCTCGGTAAGGAAGGGATCACCAAAGAAGAATTATTGGATATCCTTACAAAGACTGAAAATGGAGTGGCAAGTATTGTCTCTTCAAAAAATCGATACGCTAAAAATCTAGGAGTGGACATTGAAGACTTGAGTGTCAATGAAGTCATTGACATCATCATGGAAACACCTCGTATTCTTAAAAGTCCGATCTTGGTAGATGACAAACGTCTCCAAGTGGGCTACAAAGAAGATGATATTCGTGCCTTCTTGCCACGATCAGTTCGAAATGTAGAAAATGCAGAAGCGCGGATGCGTGCAGCTCTTTAAAACGATTGAAAATCAGAAACAATTTGTTTCTGATTTTTTCTTGTTAAAAATCGAAATGGAAAGCAGTTTACTGCGCCATTTTACCAAATCTATGATACAATATTTTAGAAAACAATAACTAGTAAGGAATGGAAAATGAAAAGGAAAATCTTCTTATTGGGTGCACTTGCCTTGTGTTTGACTGGATGCGGTCAAAAAAAACAAGCGAAAACGCCAAATTCAAGTGAACAAAAGGCAATCCAAGCAAAAGCAGAGCAACTGCAAAAGGATAATAAGAGTATCCTGCAAAAAGCTGAAGAAAATAAAGTCATCACTAGAACCTTTGTCTTTCCAAAAGATGACAAGGGGACACAACAGACGCAAATCGTCACCTATGTGGGGAATACCTTTAAAAAATTGGAGACCATCAATGTGACGGCAACCGATGAGGAGTTGAAAAAAGGGATCCAACAGGTTGGAGTAGAGGAAGCGCAAAAGCAATTGAGAGAATCCTTTAATAAGGATGATGCCTTTAAAGAAGCTTTGACAGTGCCAGGTTTCACAGCTGATTTGACCTTGGAAAATGAGAATGAATACAAGGTAACCATCACCTATGACTTTGAAGCGATGGATGTGAAGAAGGCTGAAGGTATGACCTACTTCAAAAACAATCACTTACCAGAGTTGTTGAAGCTGACACCGAGTCAATTTGCGGACAATCTCATCAATGCTGGAGCAAGTGAGCAAAAATAAAAAAACAGTTTAACTGAAATAGCTCAAAAATGCTTGAAAAAGCTGTAAAATCAAGGGCTTGACCGTTGTGGAAAACTCTTGATTATGGTATAATAGTAATATTCTAAGGAAAGAGGGTGTTCTTGTGGGATTTACAGATGAAACAGTACGTTTTAATCTTGATGATTCAAATCGTAAGGAAATTAGCGAGACCTTGAAAGATGTTTACTTGTCACTGGATGAAAAAGGCTACAATCCAATTAATCAAATCGTAGGATACGTACTCAGTGGTGATCCTGCCTATGTACCTCGTTATAATAATGCACGGAACCAAATTCGTAAATATGAACGAGACGAGATCGTGGAAGAATTGGTACGTTATTATTTGAAAGGGCAAGGAATAGACCTCTAATGAGAATTATGGGATTGGATGTTGGCTCAAAGACTGTCGGGGTTGCTGTGAGTGATCCTCTCGGTTTTACAGCTCAGGGTCTTGAAATCATCCAAATCGATGAAGACAAAAAAGAATTCGGTTTGGAGCGCTTAGCCGAATTAGTAGCTCAATACAAGGTGGACCGTTTTGTTGTGGGCTTGCCGAAAAACATGAACAATACCAGCGGACCACGTGTGGAAGCCAGTCAGGCTTACGGCACGATGATTGCTGAAAAGTTTGGGTTGCCAGTCGACTACCAAGACGAACGGTTGACGACAGTTGCTGCAGAGCGGATGTTGATTGAGCAAGCAGATATTAGCCGTAGCAAACGCAAAAAAGTTATTGATAAGTTAGCGGCGCAGCTTATTTTACAAAATTATTTAGATCGCAATTTTTAGAAAGAAAACGAGGAAGAATAGTATGGCACATGATCATAACCACGACCATGAAGAACGTGAATTAATCACATTGGTGGACGAACAAGGAAATGAAACCTTGTTTGAAATTCTTTTGACCATTGATGGCAAAGAAGAATTTGGGAAAAACTATGTCCTTTTGATCCCTGCAAATGCAGAAGAAGATGAAAACGGCGAAGTTGAAATCCAAGCTTATTCATTTACAGAAAACGAAGACGGAACAGAAGGCGACCTTCAACCAATCCCAGAAGACTCAGATGCAGAATGGGATATGATCGAAGAAGTCTTCAACAGCTTCATGGAGGAGTAAAAACATCCACTGGATGTTTTTACCCCAACTCCAAGAAATTGGAAAGAGTTGGTAAGTCCGGGGGACGTTTTTAGCCCTGCTTCAAGAAACAAGAAAAAGCAGGAAGTCCGATGGACTTGCTGTAAAAATGAGAAAGAAATAACTACAAAAGAAAGGAGCGCAAACGTCAGAAGAGGTTTTGTCGCTTTTTTCTTTTAGGAGGAAGATGTGAATAAGATTGAGCAATGGATGAATAGTCGGATCGGTCTGAATTTTCGATCGGGACTGGATCGTATGGAGCAGGCAGTGAGCCTTTTAGGGAGGCCAGATAAGGCTTACCCGATCCTTCATGTGACAGGAACCAATGGGAAGGGATCCACAATCGCCTTTCTGCGTCAATTATTGATGGCTCACGGAAAGAAGGTTGGGACCTTTACCTCTCCTCATATGATCAGTATCCATGATCGGATTTGTATTGGGGATCAGCCGATTTCAGATGAAGATTTTACTCGGATTGGTCAAGAAGTTCAACAAATGGAGCAGACCTTGCTTCAAACCCAGGACCAACTCTCTTATTTTGAGATTATCTGCCTCATGGCCCTCTTGTATTTTAAGGAACAAGCTGTGGATGTAGTCTTGTTGGAAGTTGGCATCGGTGGGCTTCTAGATACGACCAATGTAGTGACGGGAGAGATCGCAGTGATCACTTCGGTTGGCCTGGATCACCAGGAAACACTGGGAGGGACGATTGCGGAAATCGCCCAGCAAAAGGCAGGAATCTTTAAGAAGGGCAAGAAAGCTGTGGTGGGTCCCTTATCGGATGATGCTATAGCTGTTTGTCAAGAAAAAGCGGAGCAATTGGCTGTGGGTCTCCACGCCTTCCAGAAAGATTTTGGCATAGAGCAGGATCGCTTTTGGAATGAACGTGTGGAACTTGTCTTGCCGTCTCTGGGCTTGAAGGGTGATTACCAACGGGAAAATGCTGCAGTAGCTCTGGAGGCCTTTCTCCTCTATATGGAAGGTCTAGATCAAGAAGTGGATATAGATCAGGTCAAGCACGCCTTGCAAGAGACGCGGTGGCCGGGACGTCTAGAGTTGTTTGGAGACCAGGTGTATCTGGATGGCGCTCATAATCCTCATGCTATGTTGCGCTTGATTGAGTTTGCCAATAGCTTAGCAGGAAAACGCGTGAAGATTTTATTCGGTGCTCTCAAACGAAAAGATTATAGTGGGATGCTCCAAACGCTTCAAGCGGGATTGCCAGAAGCTGAATTGATTTTGACGACCTTTCATTACGGTGAAGTGGTGGCGCAGGGTGATCGACAAGACCTGCCTTATGTGGCTGACTACAAGGCCTATATCAAAGAGTTTATGGATCAGAGCCATCCAGATGAGGTTTTATTTGTGACAGGTTCCTTGTATTTTATTGCAGAAGTAAGGGCATTTTTATTAGAGGGGTAAACAATTGACCTAAAGACTTTCTTGGCGTATACTGGTGGTAGATAGTATACGGTTATGGCGAAAGGAGTCGATCTTAATGAAAAAAATCATGTCTATACTGACCTTGGCGGTAGCTCTTTTCCTGACTGCTTGTAGCCAGCAAGAAAAAGCAACACAGACTTCGAGCAAACAGACGTCAACTTCATCACAGACTATGACTTCGGCGAGTGAAGAACAGAAAGAAGGAGTGTCCATAGATGGCAGTTATCGAGGACAGGACGAGGAAAATACGATTCTCTTAGTTGTGACGGGGCGAAAAGGCACGTTTACGGTACAAGATGCTGATGGAGAAGAAGAGACCAAAGAGGTCAGCATTGATCCGGTCAATCAATCCATGCGTATCGGGGATGAGCCTTATCGCTATCGGATCGAAGGAGATCAGTTGTCGCTAGAAGACCTAGAGCAAGCAGAGGATGATCAAGGGATTATCGTTTTGACCAAGCAATAAGGGACGAAACAAGAGAGAGTGGGACAGAAATCGGTAATTCGTTAGAATTCGATTTCGTCGTCCCA
>NZ_JAJCHF010000031.1:0-19649 GCF_020554365.1 Streptococcus sp. 210928-DFI.4.42 | reverse complement strand
GCTCGACAATCCAAAAATAATTGAGAGGCTAGGACTTTTGTCCCAGCCTCTTTTTCGTATTAAACAAGATGACGTTCAAATGGATCATCTGAGATTCCTTGATCTAGAATCAAGCGACACCATTCTTTGGCTGAGAAGAGGCTGTGGTCCTTGTAATTTCCACAAGACTCAATGGTTGTGCCTGGGACATCCTCCCAAGTGCTGACTGATGCAATTTCTTCTAAAGATTCTTTAATCACTTTAGCAATTTCCGTACTCGAATGCTGTCCCCACATGATCATATGAAAACCGGTGCGACATCCAAATGGGGAACAATCAATCATACCATCGATGCGTTTGCGAATAAGCATCGCAAGAAGGTGCTCGATCGTGTGGAGCCCTGCCGTTGGAATTGCATTTTCATTGGGCTGCACCAGGCGAATATCAAAGTTGGAGATGATGTCTCCTTTGGGTCCAGTTTCTTCCCCAATCAAGCGTACATAGGGAGCCTTCACAGCTGTGTGGTCCAATTCAAAACTTTCAACAATTACTTCTTTTGTCATACTCAAATCCTTCTTTGTTTTTCTTGATTATAGCATAAAAAAGCAGATTCAACAAAGTGGAAATAAATGAATGTCTCACAGATGTTCCATGAAAGAAAAGTCGATAAAAGAACAAGCGTTAAGCAAAAATATAAAAGGTTTTTCCTGTTTTTTTAGATTGTTAATTTTAGTAATTTATGGTAAAATGTAAAAGAATTTTTAATTCAACTAATTAAATAGATTTGGGGTAAAAGCATGAATTTTGTTATTACAGGTGTTTTTGCCGCGGTCATTGGTTTAGTCATTGGATATGTGGGAACTGCTCTTAAAATGAAAGCTTCAAAAGAAGCTGCGGAACTCACCCTTTTGAATGCTGAACAAGAAGCAACGAATTTACGTGGACAGGCAGAACGCGAAGCCGATTTGATTTTAAAAGAGGCGAAGCATGAGTCAAGTTCACTTAAAAAAGAAGCACTTTTGGAGGCAAAGGAAGAAGCCAGAAAATATCGTGAAGAGGTCGATGCTGAGTTTAAGTCAGAACGACAAGAATTGAAGCAATTAGAAAGCCGTTTGGCAGAACGTGCTAGCAATCTTGATCGCAAAGACGACATTTTAACAAGCAAAGAACAGTCTCTTGAACACAAAGAGCAAAGTCTTACAGATAGAACTAAACACATTGATGCGCGTGAACAACAGCTGGAAGAGCTTGAACACAAGAAAGTAGAAGAACTGGAACGTGTCGCTGCTCTAAGTCAAGGAGAAGCGCGTGACATTATTTTGAGTCAGACGGAAGAGCAACTTTCAAAAGAAATTGCCTCACGGATTCGTGATGCTGAATTGGAAGTGAAAGAACGTTCTGATAAAATCGCAAAAGACATTCTCGTGCAAGCTATGCAGCGAATGGCAGGTGATTTTGTTGCTGAGCAAACAAACTCAACCGTTCATTTGCCGGACGATAGTATGAAAGGTCGGATTATCGGTCGTGAAGGTCGCAATATTCGTACCTTTGAGAGTTTGACAGGTGTCGATGTGATTATTGATGATACGCCTGAAGTGGTGACCTTGTCAGGGTTTGATCCGATTCGTCGTGAAATTGCCCGTATGACAATGGAGAGCCTTCTCAAAGATGGACGGATCCATCCAGCCCGCATCGAAGAGCTGGTTGAGAAGAACCGCCAGGAAATTGACAACCGGATTCGTGAATACGGTGAGGCGGCTGCCTATGAAATCGGTGCGCCAAACCTCCATCCAGATTTGATGAAAATCATGGGACGGTTGCAATTCCGTACTTCTTATGGTCAAAATGTTTTGCGTCACTCCATTGAAGTTGCCAAACTTTCTGGTATTATTGCTAGCGAGTTGGGTGAAAATGCTACTTTGGCACGACGTGCAGGATTCTTACATGATATCGGTAAAGCGATTGACCGTGAAGTGGAAGGAAGTCACGTCGAGATTGGAACTGAATTGGCACGGAAGTACAAGGAACACCCAGTGGTGGTCAATACTATTGCCAGTCACCATGGAGATGTGGAACCTGAAAGTGTTATCGCAGTCATTGTCGCTGCAGCTGATGCCTTGAGTGCGGCTCGACCTGGAGCACGAAGTGAGTCACTTGAAAGTTACATCAAGCGTTTGCAAGATCTTGAAGAAATTGCAAACAGCTTTGAAGGAGTTAAGACAAGTTTCGCCCTTCAAGCAGGACGTGAAATCCGTATTATGGTGAGCCCTGAGGCAATCAAGGATGATAAAGTGACGATCTTAGCTCATGATATTCGTGAGAAGATAGAGTCAAATCTTGAATATCCTGGAAACATTAAGGTTACCGTTATTCGAGAATTGCGTGCAGTAGATTACGCAAAATAAACGAAAAGCTTGAGATCTAGCATCTCAAGCTTTTTGAATGAAAAAAATCAGTTGAAAATTAGGCCGATTTTTGTTACACTAGATAGAAAGACATTGAAGGAGAAATCATGGCGGATCGTGGCTTATTAATTGTATTTTCTGGCCCTTCAGGGGTTGGAAAAGGAACGGTCAGACGAGAAATTTTTGAAAACTCGGACAATCAGTTTCAGTATTCTGTATCGATGACGACGCGTGCACAACGTCCAGGTGAAGTGGATGGTATCGATTATTTTTTCCGTACACGTGAAGAATTTGAAGATTTGATCCGTCAAGGGCAAATGTTAGAGTATGCTGAGTACGTTGGAAATTACTATGGGACTCCTTTAACTTATGTGAATGAAACCTTGGACAAAGGAATTGATGTATTCCTTGAAATTGAAGTTCAAGGTGCGCTCCAAGTAAAGAAAAAAGTGCCAGATGCAGTTTTTATCTTCTTAACCCCGCCTGATTTGGATGAATTACAAGATCGATTAGTGGGACGCGGAACAGATAGTGCAGAAGTCATTGCGCAACGGATTGAAAAAGCAAAAGAAGAAATCGCCATGATGCGTGAATATGACTACGCAATTGTGAACGATGAAGTTCCTCTTGCTGCTCAACGTGTCAAACGTGTGATCGAAGCAGAGCATTTCCGTGTAGACCGTGTCATTGGCCATTATCTGGATATGTTACCAAAAACACAAACTATTGTGAAGAGATAAATAATTAGAAATTAGGTATAGGAATATGATGTTAAAACCTTCTATTGATACATTGCTTGACAAAGTACCATCAAAATATTCATTGGTCATTCTTGAGGCAAAACGGGCCCACGAATTGGAAAGTGGTGCAGTACCAACTCAAGAATTCCAATCAGTTAAATCAACATTACAAGCGCTTGAAGAAATCGAGTCTGGAAACGTAGTTGTTCACCCGGATCCAGAAGCAAAACGTGAAGCGCTTCGTCGTCGGATTGAAGCAGAGCGGATTCGCAAAGAAGAAGAAGAGCGCAAAATTAAGGAACAAATTGCCAAAGAAAAAGAAGATGGTGAAAAAATTTAAGGTTGGGGCTTCTCAATCTTATTTTTTGCTATTTAAAGGGTTCCGTGATAAAGTAAAGCTCATATGATAGAGGCTGGAGGTGAAAAAGTGATAGCAAAAGTCATCGTAGATGTCCCATTGATGCAGACAGATAAACCCTATTCCTATCAGATCCCATCAGAATTTGAGGATATGGTGGGGGCAGGTATGCGAGTTCATGTCCCCTTTGGTAAAGGGAATCGCCTCATTCAAGGGATTGTGGTAGATGTTTTAGAAGAGGCAGACACAAGCGAGGAATTGAAAGCGATTGTGGAGATCTTGGATTACACTCCGGTCTTAAATCAAGAGCAGTTTTGGTTGGCGGATCAATTACGAAAAAGTGTTTTTTCTTATAAGATCACGATTTTAAAAACCATGCTTCCTTCTCTCCTCAATTCGAGTTATGATAAGATTTTGTATCCTCAACCTTCTTTAGATCCAACTCTCAAAGTGAAACTTTTTGGTGAAAAAAATGAAGTTTCTTTTTCTTCTCTAGATGCGGCCGATCAAGCCCAAGTGATGCGGTTGGTCAGAAAAGGAGATTTGGTACTTGAATACAAGGCCAAGGATAAGAAACAAATTAAAACAGAAAAATGGTATCGCGTTAACCAGGAACGATTAAAAGAACTGCAACCGACTGCGAGAGCTAAAAAAAGACTAGTATTGAAAGAACGCCTGTTGCTAGAGCAAGAGGAGCAACCTTTAGCAGGATTGTATCAGGATTTTTCACGAGAAGTAGTGGCCTATTTTATTGATCAGGATATATTAGAAATTACCGAACGAGAAGTGAATCGGGCAGCATCTTACTATGAAGGAAAAAAACAAACCCGAGCTTTAGTCTTAAATCCAGAACAATCAAAGGCTGTAAAAACAGTTGTTTCTAAACTTGGGAAAGAATCAAAGCCCTTCTTATTAGAAGGTGTGACTGGAAGTGGGAAAACAGAAGTTTATCTGCAGATTATTCAGGAAGTTCTAAATAAGGGGAAAACGGCTATTATGTTGGTCCCTGAGATTTCCCTGACGCCACAGATGACGGATCGTTTTATCTCGCGTTTTGGCCAGGAAGTAGCCATTCTGCACTCGGGTTTATCAAACGGTGAGAAG
This sequence comes from Streptococcus sp. 210928-DFI.4.42, assembly GCF_020554365.1. Lineage (NCBI taxonomy): Bacteria > Bacillati > Bacillota > Bacilli > Lactobacillales > Streptococcaceae > Streptococcus > Streptococcus sp. 210928-DFI.4.42. The sequence goes on along the minus strand of NZ_JAJCHF010000031.1, from coordinate 15,063 downwards.
TATGATCAATGGCGGAAAGTTGAACGTGGGGAGGCTAAGGTAGTCGTTGGAGCGCGCTCAGCCATCTTTGCCCCTTTAAAAAACATCGGAGCCATCATCATTGATGAAGAGCACGAGGCTTCCTACAAACAAGATAGTAACCCACGCTACCACGCAAGGGAAGTCGCGGTCTTAAGAGCTCAGTACAATCAAGCAGTTTTGCTTCTTGGATCTGCTACACCAAGTTTAGAATCGCGGGCTCGTGCAACAAAAGGGGTTTATGAATTAATTCGTCTCACCCAACGGGCCAATCCGGCAGCCAAAATTCCAGAAGTTAAAGTCGTTGATTTTCGTGATTATATTGGTCAAAATGAAGCTGGTAACTTCACTCCGGTTCTAGTGGAAGCTATTGCTGATCGCTTGCAGAAAAAAGAGCAGGTTGTCTTGATGTTGAACCGCCGTGGTTATTCCAGCTTTGTCATGTGTCGCGAGTGTGGAACTGTAGATACTTGTCCCAATTGTGATATCTCACTGACCCTCCACATGGATACTAAAACCATGAACTGTCATTATTGTGGCTATAGCAAAGCGATTCCTCGACACTGTCCAAATTGCCAAAGTCCTTCCATTCGTTATTACGGGACAGGAACGCAAAAAGCCTATAATGAATTACAAGAGATCTTTCCTGAAGCTAAAATTCTGCGCATGGATGTGGATACCACTCGAAAAAAAGGGAGCCACGCAGCGATATTAGATGCTTTCGGGAATGGAGAAGCGGATATTTTGTTAGGGACGCAAATGATTGCGAAGGGGTTGGATTTTCCAAATGTGACGTTAGTGGGTGTCTTGAATGCGGATACTTCTTTAAATTTACCGGATTATCGATCCTCTGAGAGAACCTTTCAACTCTTGACTCAGGTGGCAGGAAGGGCCGGACGAGCAGAGAAAGAAGGAGAGGTTATCATTCAAAGCTACAACCCCAATCATTATGCGATTCGATTTGCCAAAGACCAAGATTATGAAGGCTTTTTTGCCTATGAAATGCAGATTCGCCGGCAGTTAGGCTATACACCTTATTACTTCACAGTTGGGTTAACCCTATCCCATAAGAGTGAGGAAATGGTGATGGAGAAGTCACATCAGGTCATGGAAATTCTCCGATCTGGCTTATCTGATCAGGTCCAAATCTTAGGACCAACACCTAAACCAATTGCACGCACACATAATTTGTATCATTATCAAATCATTGTGAAATATCGTTTTGAAGAAGGCATGACACAGGTCTTGAATCAAATCTTAGAATTTACACAAGAAAGAGGCAACCAAGATTTACGTGTCAGTATTGATAATGAACCTCAAAGTTTTATGTAAGGAAGAAAGAAATGACAAAATTAATTTTTATGGGAACGCCTGATTTTTCAGCGACGGTTTTAAAGGGATTGTTAGCAGATTCGCGCTATGAAATTTTGGCAGTTGTGACTCAACCAGACCGCAAAGTAGGTCGCAAAAAAGAGATTCGAATGACCCCGGTGAAGCAGGTAGCTTTGGAATATCAACTACCGGTTCTTCAGCCGGAGAAATTATCGGGTAGTCCAGAAATGGAAACTCTCTTATCACTGGATGCAGATGGAATTGTGACCGCTGCTTTTGGACAATTTTTACCGACAAAATTGTTGGAGAACTTTCAATTCGCGGTGAATGTCCACGCGTCTTTATTACCTAAATATAGAGGTGGAGCTCCCATTCACTATGCCCTGATCAATGGTGACGAAGAAGCTGGGGTTACAATTATGGAAATGGTCAAGGAAATGGATGCCGGAGACATGATTGCAGCTCGTTCTCTCCCAATTTTAGATGAGGACAATGTGGGAACTTTGTTTGAAAAATTGGCAGTCCTTGGACGTGACTTACTCCTAGATACTTTGCCAGCTTACCTAGCAGGGGAGATCAAGCCAAGTCCACAAGATCCAAGTTTGGTCACATTTTCACCGAATATTTTGCCGGAAGAAGAGGTTTTGGACTGGACCAAAACCAACCGCCAAGTCTTTAATCAGATTCGAGGGATGAATCCTTGGCCGGTCGCTCATACGTTATTAAATGGTCAACGCTTTAAAGTCTACGAAGCAGAGCTATGCAAAGGAAATGGAAATCCAGGAGAAGTGATTGGTTTGACTAAAAAAGAGTTGCTGGTCGCTGCAGGAGAAGGAGCGCTGTCCCTCAAAGTTGTGCAGCCGGCAGGAAAACCTAAAATGTCCATCACAGACTTTTTGAATGGCGCTGGCCGTCAATTGAAAGTAGGAGATCACTTTGGAAGTTAAACAAATGAATGCGCGTGAACAGATCGTTCGAGTGTTAGAAGAGGTTTTTGAACAGGGAGCTTATTCTAATATTGCACTAAATCAAGCGCTAGAACACTCTCAACTTTCAGATAAAGATAGAAGCTTTGTTACGGAAGTTGTATACGGTACGGTAGCACGGAAGATAACACTCGAGTGGTATCTCGCCCACGTGATTGAAGACCGGACGAAATTAGATCCTTGGCTCTATTATCTTTTGATGATGAGTTTGTATCAACTTGTCTATTTAGACCGAATTCCTGATCATGCCATCGTCAATGAAGCTGTCCGGATAGCAAAACGTCGTAAAGAAGGCAGTGAGAAGTTTGTCAATGCTATTCTTAGAAAGCTCATCCGCGAAGGACTACCAGCTATTGATACAATCAAGCGAAAGAACAAACGTTATTCGGTAGAGTATTCCCTACCTGTATGGTTGGTCAAAGCATTGATCGAAGAATACGGTGAAGAACGTGCTTGTGCAATTTTTAAGAGTCTTTATCAGCGTAATAAATCCAGTATTCGTGTGATTGATCTGGACGAAAAAGAAGAGTTGGCTCAGCTGTTCGAAGCAACCTCCTCTCTACTTGCTCCGTCCGCTCTCGTGAAAGAGCAGGGACATTTTACGGCGCATTCCTTGTTTAAAGAGGGACGCATTACTATTCAAGACGAGTCCAGTCAATTGGTGGCACCAGCTTTGGATTTGCAAGGAGATGAGTGGGTTTTAGATGCCTGTGCGGCGCCAGGTGGAAAGACGACCCACCTGGCTTCTTATCTCACAACTGGGAAAGTCACAGCCTTGGATCTCTATGACCATAAGCTCAAATTGATTCAAGAAAATGCTAATCGGCTCCATGTTGCGGACAAAATTTTGACAAAGAAGTTAGATGCGACAAAAGTCTTTGAAACATTTGGACCTGATGCTTTCGATAAAATTTTGGTGGATGCGCCTTGTTCAGGGATTGGTTTGATACGGAGAAAGCCTGATATCAAGTACAATAAAGAGAGTGCAGATTTTGTATCTTTACAAGCTATTCAATTGGCCATTCTGGATAGTGTTTGTCAAAGTGTGCGTAAAGGTGGTATAATAGTGTACAGTACGTGTACAATTATGGGTAAAGAGAATTTTGAAGTGGTGGACCAATTTTTGAAAAACCATCCAAATTTCGAACAAGTCCCATTGGATCACGAAAGAAAAGATATTCTTAAAAATGATTGTATCCTTATTACACCCGAATTATATGGAAGCGACGGCTTCTTTATCAGTCGTTTTAAGAGAATCTCATAATATCAGGAGGAAACTGACAGTATGGATATGACGATCTTAACCGATGTAGGTCAAAGACGGACAAATAACCAAGACTATGCAAATCAATATACAAACAAGGCAGGAAAACCGATGGTTTTTCTTGCTGATGGTATGGGAGGACACCGTGCCGGAAATATTGCTAGTGAAATGGCAGTCACAGACCTAGGTGCGGCTTGGGTTTCTTCTGAGATCGAGACGGTTAATCAAGTACGGGAATGGTTTGCAGAACATTTAGAAGCTGTGAATCGTCGGATTCATTTGGCTGGGCAAGATGATGAGCACAAAGGAATGGGAACGACACTAGAAGCCTTGGCTTTTGTAGAAGGACAAGTGATTTATGCCCACGTTGGGGATTCACGGATTGGCCTCATTCGTCAAGGCAAATACCAGCAGTTGACCAGTGACCATTCTCTTGTAAATGCTCTTTTACGAGCTGGTCAAATTACAGAGGAAGAAGCTGCCCATCATCCTCAACGTAACATCATCACTCAGTCCATTGGTCAAAAAGATGAGTTAGAGCCGGATTATGGTTTGGTGACGGTTGAAGCAGATGATTATATTTTGATCAATAGTGACGGTTTAACCAATATGATTGGCCCAGATGAAATCAGAGACATTGTCTTGAGTGATGTTTCACTGGAAGAAAAAGCTCAAACCTTGATTCGTTTTGCCAATAATGCTGGAGGCTTGGATAATATCACCGTTGTACTGCTCCACTTTACTGAGGAGGACGCAGCATGATTCAAATCGGCAAAATTTTTGCCGGGCGATATAAAATCATCCAACAAATTGGACGCGGCGGGATGGCAGATGTTTATCTTGCGCGTGATTTGATTTTGGATGGGGAAGAAGTTGCAGTCAAGGTACTGCGTACGAATTACCAGACGGATCCCATTGCAGTTGCGCGTTTTCAGCGTGAAGCAAAGGCGATGGCAGAGCTGGACCATCCAAATATCGTTCGGATTACAGACATTGGCGAAGAAGAAGGACAACAATACCTTGCAATGGAATATGTTGCAGGTTTAGACTTGAAACGCTATATCAAAGAAAATGCTCCTTTATCAAATGAAGAAGCTGTTCGTTTGATGGGGCAGATCCTTCTAGCTATGCGTCTTGCCCATACGCGTGGCATTATCCATAGAGATTTAAAACCACAGAATGTCCTCTTGACACCAGATGGAACAGCAAAAGTTTCAGACTTTGGGATTGCAGTGGCCTTCGCAGAGACTAGCTTGACCCAGACCAACTCGATGTTGGGGTCGGTTCATTATTTGTCCCCTGAGCAGGCGCGTGGATCAAAAGCTACGGTGCAAAGTGACATCTACGCGATGGGGATTATTTTCTATGAGATGTTGACAGGACACATTCCTTATGATGGAGATAGTGCAGTCACAATTGCTTTGCAGCATTTTCAAAAGCCACTCCCCTCTATTCGTGAAGAAAATAAGAATGTTCCACAAGCTTTAGAAAATGTGGTGATCAAAGCGACAGCTAAAAAACTGACGGATCGCTATAAATCAGTGGCAGAGATGTATGTGGACCTTTCAAGTTGCTTGTCCTACGAGAGAAGAAATGAGAAAAAACTGATTTTTGAAGATCAATCGAAAGCTGATACAAAGACTCTTCCAAAAGTGAGTCCAACTCCAAAGACGGCTCCTGTTCCAATCTCTGAGGTACGCAGTGAAATCAGTTCGGTAGATCCTAATCGACCATTATCTAACCAGCAGACAATGGCACCAAGTAAAAAGCCAAGAAGACGCTTGCGGGCGCGCTACAAGGTATTGTTTGTTGCCATTGCCCTAGTTCTTGCAGCCTTTACTTTCTTGTTGTATATGAGCCCAGCCAATAAAACAGTTCCAGATGTTTCCGGCAAAACCATTGCCGAAGCTAGAGCGGTTATTGAGGGACAAGACCTTCAAGTCGGTGAAGAGAAAGAAGAGTACAGTGATTCGGTTGCAGAAGGTTATGTCATTCGAACCAATCCAAATGCAGGGGCTCAAAAGAAAGAACAAAGTCGAATTGATTTGATTGTTTCCAAAGGACCAAACAGCTTTGAAATGCCAAATTACGTGGGTGAAACACGGGCAGCAGCAGAAGAAGATCTGAAAAATACTTATAAAGTATCAAGCAAAATGATCACGATTGAAGAAGTTGAGACCTTCGATTATGCTGCAGGGACAGTTCTTGAACAAACTCCAGCTCCAGGAGAACAATATTCTCTGAATTCAAAAACAAAGATTGTTTTGAAAGTAGCGAAAGAAACGACTTCAATTGAAATGCCAAACTATGTTGGATCAACTTATGATTTTGCTAGAAGTAATTTGATTGAGATCTATGGTATTAAAGAAGCCAATATCGAATTAAGAAAAACAGAACATCTCCCTGATGGAGTATCTGTTTCTGCAGGTCAAATTGTTAGTCAAACTCCAGAAGTTTCGAGTACGGTGGATATTAACCGAACACGAATTGTTTTAACGGTATATGAGCCTAAAGTGACAGCTTCTTCAAGTACGAAAGCCTCATCAAGTTCTGATACATCTAGTTCATCCTCTGGTGAACGATCAGATACAGAAAGTTCAAGCAGTAGTGCAACTAGTGGAGATTAATAAATCAGTCTAAGACTCAGATGGATTTCTGGGTCTTTTTGATTGTCTGCTATTATCCAACCACAGACGGAAGTCAAATGAGGAAAAATTTGATAAAATAGGAAAAGATGAGGTAGACTATGTGGAAAATACAAATTTTTATTTTCGTTGAAGCCGTTTTGTTAACATTAGCAGCGATCACCATTTTATCAATCGATTTTTCCAGATTTGTTGTCTTGATGGTTCTCTTTTTGCTCCTTTTGTATTACTATTTTGGCAAACAAAAAGCGAATTTTCTATTAATCGCGCTGAGTGTGCTCTTGTTTTTTATCGTGATGCTGAATCCTTTTGTGATTGCAGCCATTTTATTTGCGGTGGTTTATGGTTTATTGATCGCCTACCCTTATATGTATAAGGAAAATGAAGCCGTTGTGTTTGATGTTGAAGAGGATACGAAAATTCGTCAGGAAAAAACTCGATGGATTGGTGATTTACAACATTTTTCAAAGCAAAGTCGAGGGTATCGAGATCTGAATGTGATCCGAGTTTTTGGGAATGACACCCTCCATTTAGAGGAGGTAGCCATTTGCAATTGGGACAATGTAGTGATCATTCGGAAAGGGTTTGGAAATACAAAAATTATCTTACCGATTGATTTGGAATTGCATTTACAAATTAACACCCTGTATGGAGATCTGAAGTTTTTGGATCTTCCTGTCCGTAAAATGAGGAATGAAACCATAGACATTGAAACGGCACATTATCGGAGATCGCACCGTTCTATAAAAATTGTGTTAGTTGGTATTGTTGGGGATGTTGAGGTGATTCGCGCATGAAGAAATTAGACTATCTCCTATTGTACTTCTATTCCCTAATGGTAGTTGCGGTCATTTGTCATACCATTTTCCATTTTGTTGGTTTTCAGTGGGGCAAACTTCTCTCAGATCTTTCCTTGCTTCAGTCATTCCTATTTTTGGTTTTTAGTCTGACGCTTGCATTGACGGCTTTGGTTGTCTTAATAATTAAAATCACGCAATTTGTAACGGTTCATGCAGTACAACAAAAGGTAGAATCTATCCTGACTGCTTCACAGCGAAAAGAAATTGCCCCCAAAGAATTGAATCAACAGTTAGATTTATTGGACAGCAAATTGCTTCGACTAGAAGAAAATTTACAAAAAAGTGAAAATCGTGTGATGCGAAATGAAGAAGAAATTGTGGAAATCGAGCGTAAGAGAATTGCGCGTGATCTACATGACACGGTTAGTCAAGAATTGTTTGCAGCCAATATGATTTTATCTGGAGTGGCAGCACAGGCTCTTGAGTTAGAGAAAAGTCAGATCCAGCAGCAACTAAATGGTGTGTCAGATATTCTAGGTACAGCCCAAAATGATTTACGCGTCTTGCTCCTACATCTTCGTCCTACAGAATTGGAAGGAAAAAGTTTGGTAGAAGGGATGGAGATGATTTTTAGAGAATTGAAGGAAAAGAGTAACCTAACAGTTGTCTTCCATCATAATGACGTGAGCATTCCAAAAGAAATGGAAGAACATCTATTTCGGATCGTCCAAGAAATTGTCAGCAATACCTTGAAACACGCTAGAGCTCAACAAATGGATGTCTTTTTGCATCAGGAAGGAAAACAACTTCATTTACGGATGGTAGATGATGGAATCGGCTTTGAGCAGGAAAAATTGGAACGATTGAGTTATGGGTTGAAAAATATTCAAGAACGTGTAGAGGACATGGCGGGAACCATTAAAATAAGAACGAGTCCTCAAAAGGGAGTGGCTGTGGATATTCGCGTTCCCCTCCTTGTAAAAGAGAAAAATGAAAAGGAAACTGTATGAAAGTATTATTAGTAGACGACCATGAAATGGTTCGATTGGGATTGAAAAGCTTTTTGTCCATGCAAACCGATATTGAGCAAGTCTTAGAGGCGAAAAATGGGCATGAAGGGGTGGACTTGGCGCTGAAAGAAAGACCAGACGTCATCATCATGGATATTGTGATGCCAGAGCTAAATGGAATCGATGCGACTCTAGCCATCCTAAAAGAGTGGCCGGAAGCTAAAATTGTCATTTTGACGTCTTATTTAGATAACGAAAAGATTTACCCAGTCTTAGATGCAGGTGCAAAAGGGTATATCTTAAAGACTTCGTCAGCAACTGAGATCTTACAGGCTGTCAGAAAGGTTGCAAAGGGAGAATTTGCAATTGAGACAGAAGTTAGTCAAAAAGTTAAGTCACGAAAGAACCATGCTGAATTGCATGATGATTTGACAGCTAGAGAACGAGATATTCTGGCTTTATTGACGAAAGGATATGAAAATCAACGAATAGCAGATGAACTCTTCATTTCTTTAAAAACAGTGAAGACCCATGTCTCCAACATCTTATCCAAATTAGAAGTCAGTGATCGGACGCAAGCAGTCGTCTATGCCTTCCGACACCATCTGGTGAATCAAGAAGATTTTTAAAGGGAAACATGCTATAATAGAGCATGATCATAAGGGGGAGACAAGTGGACGCAAAATTACGTTATAAAGCCAAAAAAGTTAAAATCGTCTTTTTTGATATTGATGATACATTACGTGCAAAAGAAACTGGATTGATCCCAGAATCTGTCAAAGAAGTCTTTCATCAATTGAAAGAAAAAGGAATCCGAACAGGGATTGCAACGGGTAGAGGGATTTTTGGGGTTGTTCCTGAAATCATGGACTTAAAGCCTGATTTTCTAGTAACCTTAAACGGTGCCTATATAGAAGATACAAAAGGAACTGTGATCTACCAATCACCAATCAATGAAGCAATCGTTTCTTCTTTTGTGGATTGGGCCAAAGAATCCGAGATTGATTATGGGTTAGTAGCTAGTCATCAAGCTTCCCTGTCTAATCGGACACCCTTGATCAGTGATGCTATTGACATCATTTATCCAAACTTACCAGTAGATCCAGATCTGCATTTGAAAGAACCTATTTTCCAAATGTGGACCTTTGATGAACAGGATAGTGAGCTAGAGTTGCCCCCTTCTTTGCAAGAGAACTTGCGCCTAGTTTCGTGGCATCCCCATTCGTCAGATGTTGTTCGCTTTGAAGCTTCAAAAGCTTCAGGAGTTTCTCATCTTGTAAATCATTTGGGCTTGAAGCCAGAGAATGTTTTAGTATTTGGGGATGGATTAAATGATCTAGAACTGTTTGATTACGCTGGAATTAGTATCGCAATGGGAAAATCTGCCCCAGAGTTACAAGAAAAAGCTGATTATATCACTAAGAATTTAGAAGAAGATGGCATATTCTATGCCTTAGAGGAGTTAAATATGGTTGAAAAAGAATTGACATTACCACAGTTAGAACTTGCTACGGTTGACGGTCCTGTCGCTGTGATCAAAACCAATCACGGTGAGATGAACATTCAATTGTTCCCGGATCAAGCGCCAAAAACAGTTGCAAACTTTGTAGCTCTTGCTAAGTCTGGCTATTATGATGGTGTCATTTTCCATCGGATTATTAAAGATTTTATGATCCAAGGGGGAGATCCAACAGGCACAGGTATGGGTGGTGAATCCATCTATGGGGAGAGCTTCGAAGACGAATTTTCAAAAGAATTGTACAATATTCGCGGAGCCCTTTCAATGGCAAATGCTGGACCAAACACAAATGGCAGCCAATTCTTTATTGTACAAAATCAACATCTCCCATATTCGAAAAAGGAATTGGTCCGCGGTGGCTGGCCTGAAGAAATTGCTGAAATCTATACGACAGAAGGAGGAACTCCTCACCTAGATCAACGCCATACCGTATTTGGACAATTGATGGATGAAGCTTCTTTTGCTGTGTTGGATGAGATCGCGGCTGTTGAGACCGGGATGATGGATAAGCCAGTAGAAGATGTCGTGATTGAAACCATCGAGATTGAGGACTAATATGAAAATTGGAGATAAGTTAGAAGGGACCATTACAGGCATTCAACCTTATGGTGCCTTTGTCGAACTAGAGTCGGGTGTCACGGGCTTGATTCATATCTCAGAGATTAGAAGTGGTTATGTAAGTAATATTCATGATATTCTTTCAATTGGAGAAAAAGTCTTTGTCCAAGTCATCGATGTTGATGAATATTCTAAGAAAGCTAGCCTCTCTTTGAGAACACTAGAAGAAACACCACAACGAAGTATTCGACACCATCGTTTTTCAAATGACCGCCACAAGAGTGGTTTTGCGCCCTTAGCTCAACAGATGCCGACCTGGGTCAAAGAAGGAAAGGTATTCTTTAGCAAACAAGAAAAAAAATAAAAACTTCGATAGGTTGATGAAACCTATCGAAGTTTTTTTGATATAGAGAATTATTCAAATTCGTAAAGGGTAGTAGAAAGGTAACGTTCTCCATTATCTGGTGCAAGAGCAAGAACTTTTTTACCGCTTCCCAATTCTTTTGCGACTTCAATAGCAGCATAGATAGCAGCTGCGCTTGAGATACCGACTAAGAATCCTTCAGCTCCACCGATAGCGCGTGCAAGTTCGAAAGCTTCTTCTGAAGATACGCGACGAACACCATCATATGCATTAGTGTCTAAAGTATTTGGGATAAAACCAGCTGAAATCCCTTGGATTTTATGTGGTCCAGGTTTTTCGCCAGAAAGGACTGCAGATTCATTGGCCTCAACGGCATAGACTTTGACAGCAGGATTATTCTTTTTCAAAGTATGAGAAATACCAGAAACAGTACCACCAGTACCAACACCTGCGACAAAAGCATCTAAACCATCTTTTCCAAAGGCATCAACGATTTCTTGTCCTGTTGTTCTTTCATGTACCTCTGGGTTAGCAGGGTTTTCAAATTGAAGAGGAAGGAAGCCATTTCTTTCTGCAGCGATTGCTTCAGCTTTAGCGATAGCGCCTTTCATTCCTTCACTTCCAGGAGTCAAAACGAGTTCAGCTCCATAGGCTTGGATGATTTTACGACGTTCCACACTCATGGTTTCAGGCATGACAATCACAACTTTGTATCCTTTAGCTGCGCCAACCCATGACAAACCAATCCCTGTGTTCCCACTAGTTGCTTCGACAATGGTATCACCTGGTTTGATCAAGCCATCAGCTTCAGCTTTTTCAATCATGCTCAAAGCAATCCGGTCTTTGACAGATGATCCAGGATTGAAGGCTTCGAGTTTGACATAGACATCTGCAGCTCCTTCAGGAACAAGACGGTTCAATTTGACAATCGGAGTGTTCCCAATCAGTTCTGTAATATTTTCATAAATAGCCATAATATACCTCAGTTCTAGGTTTTCTTGATACTAACAAGTATAGTCTCTTGCGAGAAGAATGTAAAATATAGAAATTTTATGGGTGTGATAAAAAAAAACTATCGTTGCCGATAGTATTTTAATTATTTTTCTACAGAAAATAGGGGTACTTCAACCTCACGAATTCCTTGGTCCTCAATAATGACTTTACCATTATAAAATTCGACTAAAGCTGCTGTGATAGAACTTGTGTTTTCTTTATCCACAAAAATAGTTGTCATCACCTGATCTGTGAACATCGGATCTTGTTCCGCCAATTGATGGTCTTTTAAGAAATTAGCAAATTCTTGGTATTGGGAATAAGAAAGTGTGATCCCAAGTACCACTTGCTCTTTGATTTCTACCAGTCCAATCTCTCGAACTGCTTGTGCAACACTTCCAGCATAAGCACGAATCAGACCGCCAGCACCTAATTTAATACCTCCAAAATAGCGGGTAACCACGACACAACTATTAGTGATGCGATGATTCTCCAAAACTCCTAACATCGGTACCCCAGCGGTTCCACTAGGCTCTCCATCGTCACTGGTCCGTTTGATGTCACTTTGTTCCCCAATGATGAAAGCAGAGCAGTTATGTGTAGCCTTATAGTGTTCCTTTTTGATGGCATTGATAAAATCTCTAGCTTCCTCTTCAGAGGAGACTCGCTTGACATGACAAATGAATTTTGATTTTTTGATTTCTTCTTGAACAGTGCCGTTCTCTTTAAATGTAACATATTCCATATTCTTATTTTACAAAAAAAGAATGATTTTCTCCAACTTTTGCGAATTAATAAGTATGAAGATAGAAGATTCTTATGGAAGACTCTTAACGAAGAGTCAAATGACAAATGATCTAAAAGAAATTGCCCAAGAACTTCCAGCTATAGAAAAAGAGAATGGAAGGTACCAATGCTTTCGATGTGGCAGTTTGATTGATCAAAAACTGTGGAAGTTGAGTGAAGAGGTACTGTATTGTAGAGCCTGTATCCAATTGGGGAGGATCCGGAGTGATCAAAAACTTTATGCTATTGCACAGAAAGACTTTGAAGGACAGGAGGTGTTAAACTGGAAGGGAACCTTGACTTCCTATCAACAAGAGGTATCTGAAGGACTTATCCAAGCAGTTAAAGCAGGAAAACATGCCTTGGTACATGCTGTGACAGGAGCAGGAAAAACGGAAATGATGTATCAGGTTGTAGCAACAGCGATCAAGGCAGGAAAAGCAGTCTGTATTGCTACCCCAAGAATCGATGTCTGTATAGAATTGTACGGAAGGATGAAGGAAGATTTTTCCTGCCCCATCTCTTTGCTTCATGGAGAATCGGAGCCCTATTTTAGAACGCCTTTAGTGATCGCTACAACCCACCAATTGCTAAAGTTCTATCAGGCCTTTGATCTCCTTATTATAGATGAAGTAGATGCTTTTCCCTATGTAGACAATCCAATCTTATATAAAGCAGCTCAGAATGCAATAAAAAAAGAGGGGAATACCCTATATTTAACAGCAACCTCTACAGATGAGTTAGATAAAAAGGTCAAGAAAAAAGAAATCATTCGTTATAGTCTTCCAAGAAGATTTCATGGGAACCCACTAGTGGTCCCTGAAATAAAATGGGTGCCGAAAATGAGAGAAAAAATAGAAAAAGGAAGAATCCCTTACCAACTATTGCAACTGATCAAGAAACAAATACAAACTCACTACCCATTGTTAATCTTTGTATCTGAAATAGAATTAGGACAACAATTTACCGAGAACTTAAAAAAATACTTTCCCAAAGAAACAGTAGGTTTTGTATCCTCACAGACAACAGACCGTCTACGAATGGTAGAAGAGTTTAGAAACAGAGCCATAACCATGCTAGTCTCTACAACAATTTTAGAAAGAGGAGTGACTTTTCCGTTTGTAGATGTCTTTGTTTTAGAAAGTAATCACAAATTATTTACTAAAAGTGCTCTCGTACAAATTTCAGGAAGGGTCGGTCGAAGTAAAGAAAGACCAACAGGTAAACTACTTTTTCTATCAGATGGCATAACAAGAGAAATGAAGAAAGCGATCAAAGAAATAAAGGAAATGAATCAGGAGGCTGGATTTTGAAAGAATGCTTGCTTTGTACGAAAGAGTTGAAAACTGGTGAATATTTCACAGACCTTATTTTTATGAATCAACAAGAAGAATGGATTTGTAAAGAATGCAAAAAAGACTTCGAACAAATTGGCGAAGTCCATTGTCCTAGATGTTATAAAGATCAGGAGGAGAAAGTATGTAAAGATTGCGAATACTGGATACAAAAGGGGAATATGGTCGAACATGAAGCATTATATAAATATAATGCAGCAATGAAGGACTATTTCAGGAGATATAAATTTGAAGGCGATCGTTTATTAGGAATGGTATTTGCAAGTGACATCAAAAAAACCTTGAAAAAGTATAAAAGCTATACGATAATACCGACTCCAATCAGCCATGAAAAAAAGCAGGAAAGAGGATTCAATCAAGTATCGACTATACTGGATTTTGCAGAGATAAAGTACAACAGTCTATTCCAAAAAGAAGACACTTTAGCCCAATCAAAAAAAACAAGAGAAGAAAGATTAAAAACCTCTCAGCACTTTCAATTAAAAGGAGAAATTTCAAAAAAGCAGAAATATCTAATCTTCGATGATATCTACACAACGGGCAAAACAATCGAATTAATGAAGCTCCTACTAATTGAAAAAGGTGTGAAAGAAATAAAAACATTTTCAATTGCAAGGTAAAAAAAGATTTGCAAAAACTTTATGAAAGCGTTATAATATACATATAAATAAAAACATAATGTTTAGAAAGTAGGTACTAATATGATTAAATATAGTATCCGTGGTGAAAACCTAGAAGTAACAGAAGCCATTCGCGACTATGTCGTTTCTAAACTCGAAAAGATTGAAAAATATTTTCAGGCAGATCAAGAGCTAGACGCTCGAGTAAACTTAAAAGTTTACCGTGAAAAGACCGCAAAAGTAGAAGTAACCATTCCGCTTGGATCTATCACACTTCGTGCAGAAGATGTCTCTCAAGATATGTACGGTTCAATTGATCTAGTTGTAGATAAAATTGAACGTCAAATTCGTAAGAATAAAACAAAAATCGAAAAGAAAAATCGTATTAAATCTGGTGCAGGTAAATTGTTTACCGATGCAGTTGTAGAAGAAGCAGCAACTACAGAAAAAGTTGTTCGCTCAAAAACAATTGATCTAGAACCAATGGATTTAGATGAAGCTATCCTCCAAATGGATCTATTAGCACACGACTTCTTCATTTATCGTGATGCAGAGGATAACACAACAAATGTGATCTACCGCAGAGAAGATGGAGACATCGGTCTATTGGAAGTAAAAGAATAGAGATCAAAAAAGAGATTGAAAACATCAAATAAATTATAGAAGAATCAGGAGCATCTGTGCTCCTGATTCTTTATATAACTTAAAAACTTTCTAAAAAATAAAATTTTTTGAAAAAAAGTATTGACAGTAAGAGAAGGTCATGATATACTAATATAGTTGTCGCGCGAGAGCGACAAAGACCTTTGAAAA